>JAISWN010000377.1 GCA_031271075.1 Treponema sp. | reverse complement strand
TCACGGCGCCGATTCCCGCCACTTCCCGGTTGAAGAAAGATTCCAGCGAGAGGGGATCGGCCTTTTCTCCGTCCACTTCCAGTCCGGAAAGCCGGTGGCCCGATTCCCGGATCCAGGCTTCCAGGCCCGCCAAAACCTCCCCCAGGGTTTTTTCATCTTCCAGGGTAATATCCGCGGCCTTGCCGTTTATCGTTATATCCATGACTTACCTATTTGTTATTGGAATTTTGCTGCACAAAGTTATCGAGAGAAGCGCCCATCCGTTCCATCCGGTTATAGGCCCCTTCCATCTGGCCGTACTGGAGTTTAAGCTGGGCTTCCTTGGCGGCAAGCTGGCGTTCCATGGTCTCGATCCGCCGGCGATCCTGGCTTATCCGGGAATCAATGGTGCCGGTTTTAAGAGATACGAAGCCGCCGGATTCCACATAGGGTTTTGCCAGGTTGTCCATGGCGTAGGCAAGCCCCGAGTCCACAATCAGATCCCCGTTGGTATCGTAGCCGAAAAGCTGCTGAACCCCGGGAAGCTGGGTCTCCAGGGCGGCGTCCAGAACCCGCTCGTCGATTTCCAGGTAACCCCGCAGCCGGGAAGGATCGTAGCTGCCCCCCATGCCCGATCGCCGCACATCGGTACCGATGCCAATCTGGGCCAAGAGGACAAGATCCTGGTCCTCCGCCGTCTGGTAGGGCATGGTGGCGGCCCGCTGGAGGCTGGTTTTGAACTGGTTCAGGGTGGTATCCCCGTTGAAGGTCCCCATGCGTTTTTTAAGCTCCTCCCGCTCGCCGGCGTCCAGGTAGGTAAGTTCCTCAATGATCTGGGCGTCGTTCCGGGTAAGGACATTAACCTCCGCCATAAGCCGGTTGTAGTTACCCACCAGGCCGATGATCGCCTCCTTGATCGCATCCCGGTTGGGCTCTACAGCCACCGTCACCGGCCGGTCGGAAATTCCCTTTGGGGTTACGGTAAGCCCCGGAATAAGGTCGTCAATGCTGTTGGCAGGCCGTTTTATCTCGATCCCCTCCATGGTGATCACCGCGTCCTGGGCCGTGGAAACGGCGTTCCGGGCTTTAAAACCTCCCTGAGCATTTGGATCCAGGACCCGGACATTGCGGATGGAAATATCCCGGTTGGTGTTCCGGTTTACCAGATCCAGGGAAACAATGACCCTGCCGCCGGTAAATTCTTCCAGGTTGTGCTGAACGGAACTGAAATTACGGGAATCGGCAAGGGGGGGAAGGGTGGCCCTGGTTCCATCTGAAAAAACCAGGGAAAGGGCCGCCAGATCGTCTACCCACCGGGGCCGCTCCGGGACTTCCCAGACCGGCAGGGAAACCGAGGAAGGCTCGTTTTCTATGGTGATGCCCCCGTAACTTACCGAATCCGGCGGGGGGATACCCGGCCCCGGCGGGGGAAGGGGAACCTCGTAATTATCGGGGAGGATCTCCGCGGCGGTTTCGAACTGGATCGCCAGGGAGGGGATGGATCTGACCGGGGGATCAAAGGGAATGGAGGCCGCGCCCCCGGCGGCAACATGGAGGGCTTCCCCCTTGAATGTCAGGTACTGGGAATCCGAGACGGGTTTTACCGAATCTTCGGAGAGGGGGAAGTCCCGGCGGGCGTTGTCCACCCGGTCGGCGATGCCGGTGACCATGGCGAGTTTTTCCGCGTCATCGGCAAAACCCAGGTGCTTATCCGCCCCGGTGATCTTCGATTCGATGAGCAGGGATTTGGCGCCTTTTTCCACGGCGATGATGCTGGCTTCCACCTTATCCCGGCCCCGGCGGTTCAGGATGTCCGTAAATTCCTTCAGCGTGCCGCCTTTGAAGGGAAAGGATACGGTATCTTCCCCTACGTTAAAGGTATAGGTTCCCGCGTCAACCTTGAAAGAATCTTCCAGGGGCAAGGACAGAAAACGATCCGCCTGGGCAAGCTGTTTTACGGTAAAACTGTATTTCCGTTCCCCCGCGTCCCGGGCGGCGGTAACGGTAATGACCGAATCATCGGAAGATACCCCGATCCGTTCACTGAAAGGATTCTGAAAAGAGAAAAGCTGCCGTGCGCTTTCCCTGAGAGAATTGATCCGCCTGCCGATTTCCTGCCAGTACGTTTTCTGGGTTTCCAGGTTTTCGACATTTCTTTCGGTCCGCTCTTTCGGGATCCGCTCGACCCTCATCAGGCCTTCGATCAGCTTGTCGGTCTCAAACCGGCTTTTTACCCCGGGAATGTAAATGTCGGACATAAATCTGCTTCGGCAGTTCTCCCCTAAGCCATTTCATCCAAAAGAAAACCAATAGTCTCCCTGATCCGGGCGTGAAGCCGCTGGAGTTCCTCAGGGGGAAGCACCTTGATCACCTTATCGGTTTCCTCGTCAATCACCTTGACGGTCACTTCGTGGGACTGGTGATCCACCACAAATTTGAGTCTTTTGTTGAAAGCCAGGCTTACCTTCTCGATATTCTCCGCCGCGACATTGATTTCCTGTCGTTTTTTCTCTGCCGGGACTTTGCCCTCCGGCTTAACCGCGGTTAATTGTTGAAGCACCGCCGCGCGGGCCTGATGATTGCCGGTCTGGGGAACTTCCTGCGCAAGGACAGTGTTCAGGCCGCCGGCAATAGAGGCTATCGCTAAGCTCATAATACCTCCCTGTAACCCCGTACTATTCAGCACGGGAAGGGGAATCTTCCCCTTGCTATTCCTCCTGTCATCCGTGACAAGAGGATCCGTCCCTTCCGGGACAGATTGTTTTTAAAAAAAGACGGAGAAGGGCGCGATCTTCTCCGTCCCGCGTTTAAAAGACAACGTCCAGAAGTCTCTTAAACCGCCCTGTCAAATTTAACCCAATAACTGGAGTACCGACTGGGTGCGTACATTGGCCTGGGCCAGCATGGCAGTCCCGGCCTGAGTCAGGATGGAATCTTTGGCAAACTTGACCATTTCAGAGGCCATGTCCGCGTCCCGGATCCGGGATTCCGCCGCCTGAAGATTTTCAGAGGCAATGGCCACCCCTTGGGCCGCCATTTCGAACCGGTTCTGGTACGCGCCAAGATCGGCCCGCTGCTTGGATAACTGCCGCAAGGCTTCATCCACCGTGCCGATAGCGGTATTGGCCTGTTCGGGAGTGCCAATGCTGATAGTGCCTTCCTCTCCCTGAACATTCTGCAGACCAAGGGCGGAGGCGGTCATGTTGCCAATAAAGACCTGTTCGTTCTGATCCATATTGGCGCCCACCTGAAGCAGCATACTCCTGCTCCCCTCTTCCCGGGCAAAAGCCCCGGTAAGAAGATTCATCCCATTGAATTGAGCGTGACTGGCGATACGGTTGATCTCATCCACCAGTTGAGAAACTTCCACCTGGATCTGCATCCGGTCTTCGTCGGAATAAATCCCGTTCGCGGACTGGACGGACAGTTCCCGAAGGCGGTGCAGGATATCCTGAGTTTCCTGAAGATACCCCTCAGTAGTCTGGATAAAAGACACACCGTTCTGAATATTGCGCTCCGCCTGATTCAAGCCCCGGATCTGCCCCCTCATTTTTTCGGAAACAGCAAGCCCGGAAGCGTCGTCCCCGGCGCGGTTGATCCGCATACCGGAACTGAGCTTTTCAATACCCTTTGCCACATTTTCCTGAGTCACCCCGAGTTCGCGATTGGCGTACAGGGCGCTCATGTTGTGATTGATTATCATCTAACCCTCCTTGCGTTGAGTAAGTCCGGCTGTCCTTAGCCAGACCCGCGCTGTACAGACGGCAAATCAGGAAGCAGGTTCGCGCCGTTTTTTCCAAATTTGCCGGGTACAGGGCAAAACAGCCTTCGGCAGCGGAACGGTCCCCCGGAGAGGATGCCGCCCGCGGCAAACGGATGTTTCGCCCCGCCATACCGCCGTTCCCGCCAGGTTAAACCCGGCGCGGGAACGCCAACAGAGGGTATTTGTCAAAGAACGCTTTTGGATTTAAAAACAAGTCTTAAATCCAAATACAGGGGGCTCCAAGGGGCCCCCAATACCCTATTTTTATAATACTACATTATTGGAGAAGTTGCAAGACTGAACTGGTCCGCTGGTTCGCCTGGGCCAGCATGGCGGTTCCCGACTGGTTGAGGATCTGATCCCGCATGTACTGGACCATCTGGCTCGCCATATTGGTGTCCCGGATCCGCGATTCCGCCGCCTGAAGGTTCTCTTCCCCTATGTCCAGGCCCACAATGGCGTGTTCCAGCCGGTTCTGGTAGGCCCCCAGGTCGGCCCGCTGCTTGTTGACGATCTTGATGGCCGCATCCAGGGTGCCGATGGCTTTGTTCGCCTCTTCCGGGCTTTCAAGGCTGATAAAACCCTGATCCCCGAGGCTGCGGATCCCCAGGCCCCCGCTGGTCATGGTGCCGATGAACACCTGTTCCCGCTGATCCATATTGGCGCCGATGTGGAACCACATAGAGGCGGTAACGGTGTTTTCCCCGCCCTGGCGGGCAAACCGGCCGGTAAGCATGTTCATGCCGTTGAACTGGGCGTGGCTGGCGATCCGGTCGATTTCGTCCACCAACTGGGAAACTTCCACCTGGATCATCATTCGGTCTTCGTCGGTGTAAATACCGTTGGCCGACTGAACGGCCAGCTCCCTTATCCGCTGGATAATATCCTCAGTCTCCTGAAGGTAGCCTTCACTGGTCTGAATAAAAGAGATCCCGTTGGCCGCGTTGGCGGAAGCCTGGTGGAGCCCTCTGACCTGGCCCCTCATCTTTTCCGAAACCGCGAGTCCGGAAGCGTCGTCGCCGGCCCGGTTGATGCGGAGCCCGGAAGAGAGTTTCTCCAGGTTTTTGCTTAGATTGTCCTGGGTAACCTTGAGAGACCTGTCCGCGAATATGGCGGACAGATTGTGGTTGATGATCATAGTCATCCTCCTTGAAATATGAAAGAAAGCATCCTTGCCTTCTTTTTGATTCGACAGGCCCGGCGGAGAGGGACCGCGGATTGTTCCCCACCGGACAGATCCAATCCTTGCCATTTTCGGCAACAAGGGGGGAAAACTTTAGCCCTTTCAAGAAAAATATTAACCACGGAGGAACACGGAGTTTTTGTTACCAATCCGGGCTTGTTCCTCTGTATCTCCGTGAAACTTGCGGATTTCACCGGATTTGAACAGCCAAAACACGAATACATGAACAGTAAGACACTGCGCAAGGATAACTGTCAAGAATAACCGTGACATATACGGCATCTGATAGTAAACTGTTTCAAAACCAACCGGGTTCTGGTGTATTGGATGAAAGAAGCAGAAAACAACGGGCGGTTCTTAAGTTTATGATGTTGAGCCTGGGGCCATCCTCTACCTTGCCGGGCGGAGATCCCCCTGGGAAAAACACACCAGGGGAATCCGGGTCAGATCCGGGCAACGCCGCTGTCCCGGGCGGCCTGGGCTACGGCCTTGGCCACCGCGGGCCCTACCCGGGGGTCGAAGGCGGCGGGGATGATGTAATCGGCGCTTAGTTCTTCTTTGCCGATAAGATCCGCCAGGGCCCGGGAAGCGGCGATCTTCATGGCCTCGTTGATGTCCGA
>JAISWN010000318.1 GCA_031271075.1 Treponema sp. | reverse complement strand
GGGAAACGCCTGGTGGACTACCAGAAGTGCATCCGTACCGGGGATATTGATTCGGTGGGAGACCCCAGTCACCTTACCTTCTTTGAAATGCTGGGGAACTGGTCCCTGGGGGATTATTTCAAGGAAGGGGCCATTAAAATGAGCTTTGAATTCCTCACCTCCCCCCAGTGGCTGGGTATCCCGGTGGAAAAGCTGGGGGTTACGGTGTTTGCGGGGGACGAAAACGCCGGACGGGATGAGGAATCCGCGGCGGTGTGGCGATCCCTGGGCATTCCGGAAAGCCGTATCAGCTACCGGCCCAAGGAGGACAACTGGTGGGGCCCCGCCGGGACTACCGGCCCCTGCGGTCCCGACTCGGAGATGTTCTACGACTTCGGCGGGGAACCCTGCGGCCCGGACTGCGGCCCCGGCTGTTCCTGCGGCAAGTGGCTGGAGATCTGGAACGACGTGTTCATGCAGTACAACAAAACCGCCGGGGGCAGGTACGAACCCCTGGCCCGCAAGTGCGTGGATACCGGCATGGGTATAGAGCGGACCGTAACCATCCTGAACGGTAAAACATCGGTCTACGAAACGGAGATCTTCGCCCCCATCATCGCGGGCATAGAAAGGGCAATGGCCGCCGGTTCCGCCTCTTCGCCCTACTCCTACGGCTCGGATCCGGAAAAGGACCGTTCTGTGCGGATCGTCTGCGATCATATCCGTTCCGCCGCTTTTATCCTGGGAGACCCCAAGGCGGTAAGCCCCTCCAACGTGGGGGCGGGCTACGTGCTGCGCCGGCTTATCCGCCGGGCGGTGCGGCACTGCCGCAAGCTGGGCATAAACCTGGACGCGAGTTCCCTTTCCCTCTCCCCCATTGCCGCGCTGATCGTGGATCAGCTCAAGGGGCCTTACCCGGAACTGGCTGAAAATTCGGCCTTTATCGCCGCTGAGTTGGACAAGGAGGAGGCAAAATTCCGGGAAACCCTCCAGAAAGGGGAACACGAATTTGAAAAGCTCCTCCCCAATCTCCTGAAAGACCCCCGGAAGATCATGTCCGGCAGGCTGGCCTTTAAACTCTACGACACCTACGGTTTCCCCATCGAGCTTACCGAGGAACTGGCGGCGGAGAATGGCATGACGGTGAACCGGGCCGAATTTGACGAGGCTTTCAAAAAGCACCAGGAACTCTCCCGTTCCCAGATCGGGCAGGCCTTCAAGGGCGGCCTGGTGGATCAGGGGGAAATAGCCACCAGGTATCACACCGCCACCCACCTCCTCCACAAGGCCCTGCGGATGGTTCTGGGGGATCACGTGGCCCAGAAGGGCTCCAATATTACCGCCGAACGGATGCGTTTTGACTTTTCCCACCCCGCCCCCATGACCCGGGAGGAGATTCAAAAAGTCCAGGACATCGTGAACCGGCAGATCCGGAAGGATCTCCCGGTTACCATGGAGGTTATGAGCCTGGAGGACGCCAAGGCTTCCGGGGCCATTGCCCTTTTCGGGGAGAAATACGAATCCCAGGTCAAGGTCTATACCATCGGGAATTCTCCCGCCGATTTCTTTTCCAAGGAGGTCTGCGGAGGCCCCCATGTGGATCGTACCGGGAGCATGGGAACCTTTAAAATCCAGAAGGAGCAGTCCTCCGCCGCCGGGGTACGCCGGATCAGGGCGGTTCTTGAACCTTAACCGGAGAAGTTCACCCAGTCTCCCGGCGCCGCCGCATAGCCATACAGGAAAAAATCAGGTATATTAGACTTGTTTGAGAACCCGGTTGGTTTTCTATTATTGTGATAGTAACTTATAGCCCGAAAAGGGCGTTTTATATAAGCGGCAGGTGTTCAAAAAGGGAATGAAATGAAACGGTTTTTAGTAGCTTTCTCTCTCAGTTTCTTTGTAAGCTCCTTAAGTTTTGCTCAAATCGATTTGAAGACTATAGCGGTGGTTAAACTCACAAAAAGCGAAGCCATCACCGTCAAACAGGTAAAAAACGAGGCGGAACAGTACGTTAAGGCCGATCTGATCCAGAAAAACAACGGCCGCCCGCCCACCGCCGACGAGTTAAGCAAGGCCCTTCAGAGCCTTACCCCGGCGGATAAGCTCCAGGTGCTGAACCTGATGATCAACGAAAAGCTCACCCTTCAGGCCGCCGAACGGGACAAGATAACTATTTCGGAGAACGAGATCAACCAGCAGATCAACACGCTGCGCTCCCAGTTGGCCCAGAATATCGGACGGCAGCCCACGGACGCCGAATTCTCCCTGGCCATCCGGAACCAGATGGGGGTAGAGCTTCCCGCCTTCCGGGATATGCTCCGCCGGCAGGGCTTAATGGAGAAGTACCTGGTGGCAAAAAAGCAGAGCGTCCTTAACGGGTTTAAAGAACCTACGGAGGAAGAAATCCTTGCCGAGTATAAATTAAGGGAAACTCAGCTTGTACGGCCGCGGACGGTACGTTTCTCCATGATCGAAATACCCTACGGAACCGACAATGCCGCCAAGGCCAGGGCCAGGGAGCTTGCCGACCGGCTGATCAGGGAGATAGGCGGCAACCCCGCCAAATTTGACGAAGCGGTGGTCAGGGGCCAGACGCCCAACTCGGGATACCGGGCCGGGGACGGGGGTTACCTGCCCATGACTCCCCAGGCCCAGGCGGCGGCGGGTAAAGATTTTATTGATACCGCCTTCAGCCTGAAGCAGGGGGAGGTTTCCAAGCTTATCGAGAACACCCGGTCTTACCAGATTTTTAAAATTACCGAATCCCTGGAGAAAAAGGATCTTGCACTGGATGATATTTACCAGTTGGGGGGAGTCCGCTTGCCGGACGGCCGGACGGTAAATATGACCATTAAGGACTATATTTACAACGGGCTATTGCAGCAGCGGCAGACGGAGGCCCTGCAGAAGGCCACCCAGGAGCTGGTAGTTGAATTGAGGCGGGGAAATCCTTTCACGATTGACGAAAATTTACTGAACTGGTAGTCATGGCTTCCCGCAGAAAAGGACGTATCCTGGCCTTTCAGGCCCTGTATTCCTGGGAGATGAACAATTCGGCCAAGGCCGGCCTTCCCCCGGGTAAACCGGCAATCGCCGAAGGGCTCTTGGATTTTTCCTGGCTGGAAAATGACAAACGGGCCGCCATGGAGGAGGATATTTCCGGTTTCTCCCGTATCCTGGTGGCGGGGACCATCGAAAATATCGGGGCCATCGACAAGATGATCCGCCGGCACCTGGAAAACTGGGATATTTCCCGGCTTAACCGGGTCGATCTGGCCATTTTAAGGATGAGCGCTTATACCCTGATGTACCAGAGCGAGCTGGCCCCTTCCATTGTCATCAACGAGGCCATCGGCATCGCAAAAGAATTCGGCACCGACGAGTCCTACCGCTTTATCAACGGTGTGCTGGACAGTATCCGCCGGACTTTGCAGAATTCCCCGGCCCAGACCCCGCAGGAGGGGGGATGAACCGGATTTTTATAAAATCCGCGGTTCTGGCCGGCCTGTTCCTTGGGGCGCTGGTCTTCGCTTCCCTGATATACATCTCCCGGGCCCCGGAACGGCAGTTTTCTTCCGGCCCGGGCCGGGATGTGTTCCGCCGGCTGCTGGGGGACTACGACAATTTTCTTGCCGCCCTGGGGATCGAATCCGGGCAGCCGGGCCGGGCGGCCCCTTCCCCGGATCGGCTCAATTCCCTGGAACAGTTGCTGGACAGGCTGGAAAAGAACGCCCAAGGGGCGGAAGCCTGGCTTTCGGCGCTGAAACGCCGCCGGGATCTTGCCTTCCGCTTTCCCCGTTTCCTTCCCGGCTACCGGGAAGCCGCCGGCAGGGCCGCAAGGGCCTTCCCCTGGTCCCAGCCTATTGCCGCCCTGGCCGCGGAAGCCCTGCTGCAAAGCCCCCTGGGGCCTACAGACGAAGAATCCCTAAAGACCTACGCCTCCCTGATAACGGAGGCCCGTTTTAGCCCCCTGGTTCTGGCTATCCGTGTTCTTACGGGGGAACTGGATAGTCCCGCCAAGGCCCAGGCCGCCGGGGTGGACGAAATTCTCTCCCTCAGCCTTCCCCTGATCCGGAAGGGGCTTACCCGGGACGAGGAGGAAAGGCTCGGCGCCAATCTGGGGCTTCTCCTGCTTCTTAAAGGGGATTACACCGGGGCCTCCAGCCGGATACGGGGGCTTGCCGGGGAAAACCGCCCCCCAGCCCTGCGGCGTCTGGCGGCGGAATACTTCTACGATTCCGGGGAACCCCTGCGGGCGGCGGAGATTTTCTACCGTCTGGGCGGCGAGGAGGGGATGCTCCGTTCCGCCGACGCCCTCTGGCTGGGAGGCCGCCGGGATGCGGCCCGGAATACCTGGCGGATCCTTGCCGCCGGAACCGAAGCGGCCGGCGGATCCCGGGGGGAAAGCCCGGCAGGCCCCGGCCTCTCTCCCGCCGGGAGGCTGTGGGGCCTCTACAACCTTGCCGCCTCCGCATCGGATCAGGAGGAAGCGGCTTCGTGGCTTTCCCGGTTTTACCTGGCCGGGGGCCCCGATCCCCTCTATTCCCTGGGGATCATCCGCTATACCCGCCTTATGGAAGCGCGCCAGGCCATTCCCATCCTGGAAAAGGGGGATCGGGAAAACCCGCTGATCGACCTGGAACTGCTCCGCCGCCGGGGCGAACTGTGGCCTGTGGAACGAACCGTAGCCGAAACCTGGCTGCTCCTGGGCCGTCACCCCGGAGAAGACCGGCTTTACCGGTGGGGCCTCTGGTATTTTAACTTTCAAAGGAAGTACGGGGAAACCGGTGTACTGATAAAAACGGCGGGCCGCCACGGGATAAGCGGTCCCTGGCTCGATTTAAACGCCGCCCTGCCTCTTATGCGCCAGGGGAAGCTTGAGGAGGCGGAGGAACTGCTCCGGGCCTCCCAGGAGGGGCAGGAAGGGGACTGGCAGGCCGGCGCCAATCTGGGCCGCATTCTGGAAAGCCGCCATGACCCCCGGGCGGCCCTGGAACAGTACCGGATCGCCGTTTCCCGGATAAACGATCCGGCGGCCGCAAGCCGCGTCCAATTCCGCATGGCCGGCTGCTTTAGGGCCCTGGGGCGGACAGAGGAATACCGGCTGGCCCTCCGGCAGAGCCTGGAACTGAACCCCGACAACCTTCCCGCCCGCCTGGAACTCCGGAACCTGGAACCCTAAAACCAAGAGCTTATTTCGGGCCTCCGCTAAGCCGTTATTGGCATATATCGACTGAATAGTTACTAATTTTCTTGACCTTGGCCGCCCGGTTTTTGTATATTTTAACCGGGATAAATTCTAATCACCAATATAAACGGAGGACTATATGAAAGTGAAACCCTTGGCAGATCGGGTGATTGTCAAGCTGGAAAAAAGTGAAACCAAGTCGGCAGGGGGAATTATCATTCCCGACACCGCCCAGGAGAAAACCCAGAGCGGCGTTGTTGTTGAAGTCGGGGACGACAAGGACGTGATCAAGGTAAAACCGGGCCAGAAGATCCTGTACGACAAATACGCCGGAACCCAGATCAAAGTGGACGGCGAGGATCATCTGATCCTGAAAATGTCCGATATCCTTGCGGTTATCGAGTGAGTTGAGTGAACCGGACTGCCTGCCCTGCCTCAGCGCTCCGGCAGGCCGGTTCTTTACCGCAAGCCCGGCGGTTTTCAAGGAAGTGATGTTAAAAAGTAACAATGTTGGATACATATAAACCAAAGTGGGTCATAGCGCTACAGTTTTAAGTTGTTTATGACAAGAAGAGTCATAATAGCGCAATTCTTTATGGAGATAAGATCTCCTGTTCTTTTTTTTACGGATCCTTTAAAATTACCCGGCCGGAGAGGCCGGTTTGCCGCGAAAAAGCCCTTTCAAGGCTGTTGAAAGGGGCTAATCCACCCTCCAATCCGGCCCTGAAAGGCCGTATCTAGCCTTAGGGGGGCAATTTTTTGCGGATCTCTCAAATAAATTGCGTTTATAGGGCCCTTCTGGGCCGGTATGGCACGGTTTTTGCATATAATAGGCATAAGCCAAGGATCACCGGATCCGAAGCGTAAAATACCAGGAGGCGCTTATGACCGCGATGAAGACGAAACGGACGAAGATTCACTCGGATTCTTTCTCGAACGAAAATGTTCTCTCCGCTTACCTTAAAGAGATCAACCAGGTTCCCCTGTTAAGCCGGGAAGAAGAAGATCAAACCGCCCGGGAGGCGGCTAAAGGTAACAAGCAGGCCCGGGACAGGCTGATAAACGCCAACCTGCGTTTTGTGGTAAATGTGGCAAAAAAATACCAGGG
>JAISWN010000218.1 GCA_031271075.1 Treponema sp. | reverse complement strand
AGCACCCAGGCCACCGAAAGCTGGGCCACGGAAACGCCCATGTCCTTGGAGAGTTCCCGGAGCAGGGCCACGGTTTTGAAGACTTCCTCTTCCGCCCCCTGCTCGTTGTGGCGGGACGTACCCTTTCCCCGTTCCTGGGCAAAATGACGGGAATGGGCCTGGTGGGGGGGCACATCGCCGGCGCTTTGGTAGATCCCCGCCAGTACCCCCTGCTGGAGGGTCATGGAGGAGATTATGGCCATGTTTTGCCCCGTGCAGTAGGGGACGATCTCCGCCTCAATGGCCCGGGAGATGATGTTGTAGGGCATCTCGTTCACTTCAATTTCGGGACAGACGGCCCTGGCCTCCCTCATCTGCCGGATACCGTAGTTGCTTACCCCGATGTGGCGGATCTTGCCCTCTTTTTTGAGTTCCACCAAAGCCCCAAAAGCCTCTTCCGTAGTTGGCGGGTTCTCTATGATCCGGGGATCGTCCGTAAAATGCCTAAGCCCCAGGGGGTTGATGGGCCAGTGCATCATGTAGAGATCCAGGTGATCCGTGCCCAGGCTACGCAGCGAAGTTTCGCATTCCTCTTTGAGGGTTTTCCGGTAGGCCCTGGCCGGCGAGACCTTGGAAATAACAAAGGCCCTGTCCCGGATACCTTTAAGGGCCCCTCCCAGGGAAACCTCGCTAGCTCCGTCGTTGTACATCCGGGCGGTATCAAAAACATTGATGCCCCTTTCCACGGCCATGCGTACCACCGCCTCCACGTCTTTCTGGTTTTGGCCGCCCCAGTATTCCCCCCCGCCAAAGGCCCAGCATCCGATACCGATACGGCTAAGGTGAAGATTCCCGTCAGTTGAGTATTCCATATACATGTATATACACCAGGGGAAAGGATCTGTCAATAAGAATTTTTGGTTTGTGTAATATGTTTACCTATTTGTATACTTGATAGGCCAAGGCGGCGGAACTAGAGGATGTTCCTGATGGTGCCGTTGTCGCGGAAGGCGGCGTCGATCTGGATCTTGGCGCAGCTTTCAGGCGCCCGCCCGGAAAGACAGCCGGCAAGGTACCAGAAGGCGTAGTCCACAATGGCGTTAAGGTTCACGTCTACCGTGCTGATGGGGGGGAACATGCCGCTGTAGCGGTCGCTTTTGTCGAAGCCCACGATGCTGATGTCATCCGGCACGGAGAGCCCGTGACGCTGGAAGACGCTGTAACAACCGTAGGCCAGATCGTCGTTGAACGCGAAAACGGCGGTGGGCCGTTCGGAGCTTTTCATGGCCAGGATCTTTTCAGCCGCCTCGGTTCCGGAGGTGAAGGTCCAGTCGCTGGGGATAAGGTATTTGGGCCTGAGGTAGAGATCCAGGGCTGTGTAGAAGGTTCGTATGCCGCTTAACCGTTCCATGTTGGTCTGGTGGCTGCTCTTCCCCAGGATAAAGGCGATTTTTTTGTGCCCCGCCTCAACGAGCCGTTTGGTTACCTGGTAGGCCCCGTCAAAGTTGTTGCTCACGATGCTGGTAAAGAGGGGGGTGTAGTGGTTTACCGACACACAGGCCAGGCCGAACTGGGCGGATTCCCGGTAAGAGGCGTCGGGGTTAAAGCTGTCAAAGATGATCCCCTGGGGCATCGCGCCGCGGATCGTCTCGGCCACGGTTCCGTTTTTGCCCACCGGCTTGAAGAGCAGATTGTAACCCATCCGGGACAGACGTTCCTCAAAACGGTGGATCAGCTTGTAGTGGAAACTCTCCCCGCCCACCGAATGGAGGTAATCGATCTGGGTGATAAGCAGGATGATCCTGCTGGCCTCGCTGGTTTCAGGGAGCCCCGGGTCCTCCGGGTGAAGGGGCCCTTCCCCCGTTTTTTCCGGGTTATTCGCCACGGCGGGGGACATGATCCGGGTTCCGATGCCGGGTATCCGGGCGATCCGCCTCTCATCCACCAGGATCCGCAGGGCCTTGCGCACGGTGTTCCGCTCCACGTCGAAGCGGGCGCAGAGTTCCTTCTCGCTGGGCAGTTTTCCCCCGGCGCTGTAAAGGCCGCCGTTCATTTCGGCAATCAGAATATCGTAGATCTGCTTAAAGACCGGCTGTTTGCTTGTCCGGTCGATGTTTAAGGTTTCCATTTCTCCAGCTTCTTCAACATGGCCCGCCTAGTCCCTGATTACTCCCTTTTTCAAGAGCACATTCCCCCCCCTGGTAGTATCGGCGCTGATCACGATCCCCGCGGCCTTGGCTGCCCGCCCGTAGAAGGCAAAGCGTTCCATGACGCCGATGGAGGCTTTTAGCCCCGACCGGGAGAGGATCTCCCGGTACCGCTGGTAAGCGCCGCTCTCTTTGGCCGATTCCATCACCGTAAGGGGGGCCTCTACCGTTTCATCCAGAGGGAAAAAGTATAAAATATCCTCCAGGAGTCCGCCTATATCCCGGGTGGGAAGCTGTATCCCCTTTACGCCGGGGCCCCCGGTACTGAGGAAGGGAAAGTTCCCGTCTCCCAGCAGGAGTTCCTCCCCGTGCCCCATTGCCGCCAAAAGGGCCAGAAGTTCCGGGGTAAAGGAACGGGGGATATGCATCAGCACGGGAATTCCGCCTTCTTCACCCGGGCCCTGAGCAGTTGTTCCACCAGTTCCATGGAGGAGAGATCCTCCGCGGTTCGGGCGGGATCGGTTCCCCCGGGATTTCCCAGAACGGTTTGGATAAAGAGGGCGTCCTCCTCCCGGTAACCGTAGTACACCTCGTATTTTTCGCTCCCGGCCAGTTTGATCCCGTCGAATTCCAGAATCTCCTGCCTGTCCGCCCCGGCCGCGGAGATGCTGTGGCTTCCCGGCCCGGGGTTGTAGAGGATCCTGCCCGAAGCCCCGGCGCCGCCGAAGCCAAGGTCGATGAAGGCCGAAGCGCCCGGGCCGTGGAGTTCAAACTGGTGAACCCGCCCGCCGGCGCTGTAGTTTGCCCGAATCCCGGCGGTAACGCCGTTTTCAAAAACCATGGCCGAGTACCAGGCGTCGGGGATTCCGGCCTTGGGGTCTATCCGCTCCAGGGTCGTCGCCTCCTTCAGGGCAGCGTGTTTTCCCGCCCCGCCGGCGGCAAGGTGGCGCACCAGATCGATCACATGGATCACGTCGCAGACAAAGGAACCGGCGCAGCCGCCGTAGAAGGAAGCGCCGCTGTTTTTGTAGAACCGGCCTTCCACATGGGTAAGGGGGGCGCGCTTCAGGAACTCCCGGGTAACCTCCCTTACCAGGGGGATAAAGCGGCGGTTAAAGCCCACGTGGAGGGTCCGCTTTTGGGTTTCCGCCAGATCCCGGAGGCTTGCGGCCTGGAAGAGGGTAATGCCCATGGGCTTTTCCATAAACACATGCTTCCCCGCCAAAAGGCAGTCCGCGGCTACCCGGAAAAGCCCGTCCGGGGGAACCAGCACAAAAACCGCGTCCAGTTCTTCCCGGCTCAGCATATCGTGGTAGGAAAGGTAAATTCCGGGGATGCCATAGGGCCTGGCCGCCTCCTCCGCCCGTCCGGGCACGTAGTCGCAGAGGGCCCGGACTTCCGCATCACGAATCTCCGCCAGGACCGGAAGGTGGATGCCCCTGGCTATTCCCCCGGCCCCCACGATCCCTATCCTCAGCCCGGCCATGTCTAAAGGCCCTCCCGGAGCAGGGACTGGGCCAAAATGACCTCCGCCACTTTCATGGTGTTCAGGGTGTTTTCAAAGGAGGCCATGGGCTGGCTTCCCCCGAGGCAGCAGTTTACGAAGTCCTCCGTCGCGGCAAGAACCCCGGTAAACACGTGGGGTTCCTTGCTCCTCGCCACCTCCGTAGTGTCGAAGACCTCAGGCTCAAGGTTCCCGTCGGTATACATGTACCCTTTGGTCTCGTGTTCCGCCTCCACAAAGATGCCCGGGGCATGCATTTCCACGGCGAAGATCCGCTTTCCCGAAGACCAATTGTTCATCAGGTGGCCCACGCAGCCGTTGGCAAAGGTGAGCTGGGCCATAATAAAGTTGATGTCTATGGTGCCCCCTATCCGGTTGGTAACGCTGTCCACCTTGACCACCTCGGAACCCGCCATCCAGCGCAGGGTGTCGATGGCGTGAACCGAATCGTCCATCATGTGATCCCTGGCGCCGATAAAGTCGTGAATGTCGCTTTTGTAGAACTTGCAGACCGCGTGGCTTATGGGCCCCCGTTTAAGGCACTCCTCCCGCAGCTTCGTGATCATGGGGGTGTAACGCCGCTGAAGGCTGACCTGGGTAACCAGGGACTTGCGCCTGGCCACCGCGGCCAGGGCCCGGGCCTGATGTATGCTCAGGGCCATGGGCTTTTCTATGTAAAGGTGGAGGCCCCGGTCAAGACACCACATCCAGATGTCGTACATCAGGTGGGGCTGGCCGATTACCACCGCCGCATCGGGCTTGAGATCCTCCACCATTTTCCGGTAGTCGCTCCCCCCTCCCGCCCCGTAGCGGTTCTTGATACCGTACTTGTCCGCGGTTTTCTCCAGCCGTTCCGGATCGATATCGCATATCCCGGTAATTTCGACCCTGCCCTGGTTTTGCAGATCGTAAAAAGAAGGGTAAATAACACCGTTGGCCCGGCTGCCCGCGCCGATCATGACAACTTTTAATCCGTCCATCTTCAGCCTCCAAAAAGCCCTTTGATATATGCAATGTCTTCCCGGGCGTATCGTTCCACATTGGCCTCGTCGCTGTATTCGGCGGGGAGGCAGACCGTTCCCCGGTAGTCCCGGCTCTTGAGGTAATCCACCGCGGCCCTCCAACTGCACATTCCGCTGGGCCCGGTAACCCACTGGACGCCCCAGCGGGCTTCTTCGGCCAGGGCGGCGGGATTCTTCCGGTACCAGTAGGCGGCCTTAAAGTTCACCATGCACAGATGATCCCAGAGGCAGTCCAGGGCGTAGCGGGGGTTCTCCCCGGCCAGACCCGAATGTCCCGCGTCCCACACCGCGGCGATGTGCCGGGGGTTGTAATCCTTGAGGAGCAGGGCGGTATCGTAGGAACCGGTGATATCCGCTTCCCCGTAGTGCATCTGTACCCCCAGGGTAACCCGGTGTTTCTCGCAGAGGGGGACGATGGCGTCGTACTTCCGCCTCAGGGCGTCCATGTTTTCATGGAAACCCAGGTTCCGGTTGAAGCTCTGGCAGATCCGGATGACCGGTATCTCCGCCTCCCCGCAGCCGGCAAATACCGCCTCGTTGACCCCCGCCACTTCGCCTTTTCCGTCGGAAGTGTGGACATCGATCCCCGCGGCGAGGCTGCTTACCGCCACGCCGTGGCTCCCCAGGATCTTGCGGAGTTTGAGGATCCCCTCCGTCCCATCTCCGGGGCCTACCTGAAAACCATCCCGCAGGGGGTACTCCACCGCGTCGTAACCCATATCCCGTACCAGGACGCCCAACTCGTCCAGGGACTGGGTTTTCCAGGGTTTGGTAAAAACAGAAAAACGGTTTAAACTCATCTGATTGCCTCTTCATGTATTATTGTGAACATGTATAGTATATACCAGAGAAAAAGCCGAATGTCAACGGAATTCGGCGTGGAATAATACAATTTTTTCTTGACGGGCCCTTTTTTTTGGTTATATTATGTATCTATAAGCGTGTTACGTGAACATGTTTATTCGTGCCGAGGGGGTTTAATCCCCCGCCCTTCAGGGCGGTTAAAAAGGTATTAAACCTCCGAGTGCAACCACTTCGGGAGAACAACATAGGGGCTGTAAACGAAGTGAAATAACGGCTGTTTTTTGAGGGTATCGGCGGACAGTTTCCCGTTTTTCTGGTTCGTTTTTGCGGCTGTCCGCCTGTTCCCCCTGACTATCCGCTGTTTT
>JAISWN010000367.1 GCA_031271075.1 Treponema sp. | reverse complement strand
ACCCCCATGGTTCCGGGGTAATTCACCACGCCCAAACGGTCTCTTACCAGGATCTGGACGTCCGGATCTACACTGATGGCGGCAAGTTCCGCCAGCACGGAGTAGGTAATGGCCTCGGGATTGTTAGGACCGGCCTGGTACGCGGCCTGGTAATACCCGACGGCGGCATCGTAGTTTCCGGCTTTTAAGGCATCCTTGCCCCTGGCGAGGGCGGTATCCACATTCAGGCCGTCCGGTATTACTTCAACAGGAGCAACAGTGATAGCACCTTCCAGTTCGTCTTTATCATCCTGCGATAAATTGTTTATTACATCGTCTATTACCGACGAAGGTATTTCCAGGGTTATTTTTACTCCTGATCCTGCCGCTGATTCAGCGCCGGTAAAAGCATTGGGCACTATCACGGTAATGGTTACCGGAAGTGATATGGTAGTTACCCCGGCGGCCGCTAAGCTCGCGGCTCCTTTGGATGGGTCAAACGCCCCGTCACCAATCGCCACCACATTCCAGAGGCCGATTTTATTTATCTTGAGTACGCTGCCGCCCCCTACTGATGCCCGGGCCGGGAGGGTTAAATAGGCCTCCAACGCCGCGGCGTCTATAAACCGGTCTATGCTTACCCCCCCGGAAGCGGGTGAAATGGCAAAAATTGCTCTCCCTGTGGCTTCGCTCATTACCCCGGTCGAAGGATTGTCCGTTACCGGCCCCGGCCCCGAACTTGATGAATCGCCGCCCATGCTGCAAGCGCCGATCAGGATTCCAAATGCCAGCGCCATGCTGAACATTGCCGCGAAAAGACCTTTCCTTTTCATGCTATCCTCCAATCCAAATTAAAATATGAGTTTTTCCCAAACTTCAGTTTTTGGGAAAACAACCTTGGATTTATAGGCAAACTAATGCCCTTTGTTCGCTTGCGGGGATAATGGAGCGGGGATCTCCCGAAACGGAGATCCCCGGAGAACACGGCCGGAGAGCTAAAACAAATAAATAAAGGTAAAACAGTTACCGAATGGGGGGGGGGGGGGGGGGGGGATATTATGGTTTTATAAGCAGCCAGTACAACGGACACGTTTATTCCTCTGCTTTTCTAAATTTATAACATTTTACTAGGCAGGGGCGTGGATGTCAAGGACGTGGAGAAAGATCGAAACCGCCAGAAGATCCGCCGCGCCGCCGGGGCTGATGTTCCGGGCGCTAAAATCCCGGTCCATCCCGGCGGCCGTTTCCTTCATCTCTTCCATGCCGGGGTTCCCCGCGAGAAAGGCGGCGGTTTCGGCCCGTACCGCCTCCAGGCCGCTTCCGCCGGCCCGGTGGATAATGTTGGTATCCTCCGTATGAGCCATAAGGTGGAGCAGGGTTCCCAGTCCGGCGTCGTTCATGCCGAAGCCTTCAGCCAGGAGGCGGCGTAGAACCGGAAGCCCCCAATTCCGCACGGTGGGGAAGCCTGCCGCCGCTTCCCCCCGGATGCCGGTAACGCCGCTTTTCGCGTAGACGAGTTCCCCGTGGGAGGGAGCGGGGTTGGGGGCGGAGAAATCATCCCCCAGGGATACGGTCATCTTTGCGGCGAAATCCAGCAGGGAAACGGCGGCGGGCGCTTCACATTCCCGGTAGAGCCTTCCGTAGGCGGCGCTGAGGATTCCCAGGGAAAAGAGGAGCCCCCGGTGGGTATTCGTCCCGGCGGCCCGCCGCATAAGGAGTTCCGCGGTCTTGCCCCCCGGCCGGAGGGATCTGAACAGGGTTTCCGGATCCATTCCCCCGCCGGAGGGGCCGGCGCTTTTGTACCCTTCCAGGGCGCAGTGCCGGAACCAGGGGAGCAGGGCGGCGGCAGAGTCGATGAAGCTGAAAAAATCCATGTCCGAATGGGCCCCGCTGTTCGCCCGGTCAACCAGTCCCGGTTTGGGGGTAACCGCCGCCTCCCCCAGCAGGGCCCGCAGGGCCGCGGAGCTGACGATATCCCCCAGCCTTTCCCGGGTAAACTGTTCCATAAGGCCGATCACCCGGCGGATAAGTTCCTCCGGACTGTGGGCCCTGCTCCGGGCGCAGATAAACCCGGGGTTCCCGCAGATAAGGCAGGGGCGGGCCTTCCCTTCAAGGCGGGACAGCTTGGAGCCGTCCGGCTTGAGGACGTCAATGTCAAAGAGCCGGCCCAGGCTGTGGGTATCCTCGATGTTTTCCGCAAGCTTCTTGAGCCTTTCGGGGCTCCCTCCGGCCACGATGAAGCCGGTGTAACCGGCCCTGGTTTCGGAACTTTCCTCATGGATAAGGGGGATCTTCTCCGCTTCCAGGCTGAGCCTGAGGATCCGCAGTTCCTCATGAAAGGATCGATCCGCCAGGGGGAAACGCTTGTATTCGCCGGGTATGTTGAGGCTGAGGGAGAGCAGGGAAAGATCCTTTCCCGAAGGGTCCAGGCCCCGGTACCGGGAAAGGAGTTCTCCCTGCCTTCGGGCGCGGCAATCCCGCCCGGCAAGAACCTCCTCCAGGCTTACCGGCAGGGAATCATATCTTGAATTGTGTGTCAAAAACAGCCTTCAGGGCGAAGTTGTTGGTTTTTCATACTCCCTGGTATAGAGGAAGCGGCGGATCTTCTGCTGGGCGTTTTTTTCAAAAGGTTCCCGGCGCAGGGTAAAGTCGCTTATCTTCTTGTAGCCTGCCAGGCGGCGGTTGGCCTTCTCAATTTCCTTCTTGACAAGATCCTGGAGGAAGGGATCGTCCAGTTCGCGGCCCGGGTAATCTTCGGCCAGGGCGTCGAAGTTCGGTACCGTGACGGCGAAGATCTGCTCCCCCCCGAAGGAGCTTTCCTTTCTGCCCAGAACCAGAATGTCCCCGATAACCCGGGAATTGGTGAAATGGGATTCAATCTCCTCGGGGTAGATGTTTTTGCCCCCGGAACTAACGATAAGGTTCTTCTTGCGGCCGTTTATGTAGATAAAGCCCGACTCGTCCAGGTAGCCCAGATCCCCGGTCCGCAGCCAGCCGTCTTCGGTGATCACTTCCGCCGTGGCTTCCGGGTTCTCGTAGTAACCCAGCATGATGGAGGGGGACTTGATCACGATCTCCCCGTGCCCTTCCTCGTCCCGGTCTTCGATCCGCGCGCAGGTGTACTTAACCGGGAGCCCCACGGAGACGTTGCGCCGGCGCCAGGGGGTGTTTACGCTGATAAGGGGGCTGTTCTCGCTCATCCCGTAACCGTGAACCATGTTGAAACCGAAGGAATCGAAAAAATCAGCCGTTTGGGGGCTCAGGGGGCCGCCGCCGGCTACCACAATCCTGACGGAGCCAAGTCCCGCTTTTTTGCGGATAGGCCAAAGGGCGATTCTGCCGAAGCGGATCTTCCCCCGCTTGGCCCGTTCCAGGGAGATTTTCCGCAGCCCGTTGAAGATCCTCTGCAAGAGGGGGTTGAGTTTGCGGAAACCCTGATCCAGGGCGGCCATAACTTTGTCGTAGAGCAGGGGTACGGCGATAAGGAAGGTTCCCCTGCCGTCCCGGATATCCTCCACCACTACCTTGCCTATCAGCTTTTCAACGATGATGGTAGACGCGCCCACGGAGAGGGGGGCAAGGAAGGAACAGGTGGTGGGGTAGGTGTGGTGCAGAGGCAGGACGTTGATAAACACGTCCCTGGGATAGGCCCGGAGGGAAAGGATGGCCGCGTTCACGTTGGCGATGATCCCCCGGTGGGACAGGGTAACCCCCTTGGCGAAACCGGTGGTGCCGGAGGTAAACACGATGGATACCGGGTCTTGCCCGGAAAGGTCGCCGGGCCGGGGCAGGGCCTGGCCGGCGGCGTCCAGGCCGAAACGGGTCCACTCCAGGGAAGCGCCGCTGGTAACCGTGCCCCCGGCAAACTCCCCGGCCAGGGCGCTTCCCTCTTCGGCGCCGCTGATACAGACCGTAACCTGGAGGGGCGCCTTCCCCTTAACGGATTCGGCAAAACCCCGCTTCCGCCCGGAATAGAAAAAGGCTTTGGCCCTGGTTATTTTAAGGATATTGAGACATTCCGCCTCGGAAATCAGAAAATCTACCGGCACGATGACCAGTCCCGCTACCGCCGCGCCTATCCATACGGCCATCCATTCGGGCCGGTTTTCCGCCCAGAGGACTACCCGGTCGCCTTTGGCAAGCCCCGCTTTGAGGAGCCCCCGGCCTATCCGCCGGCATTCAGCCGCGAAGTAAGCGTAGGTCCAGCGGGTAAAATCCCTCTGCTTGCCCGACCGGTACAGAATGGCGTCCCGTTTCCCCCAGTTCTGTTCTA
>JAISWN010000157.1 GCA_031271075.1 Treponema sp. | reverse complement strand
ATGCTGAGTATCCGCACCCCCTGGGCGCTCCGGCCCATAACCCGGATATCGGAAACCTTGAGTTTTATGGATTTGCCCTGGCTGGTGATGCACATTATCTCCTCTTTGTCCTGGACGTTGACGCAGCCTACAATCTCCCCGGTTTTTTCCGTAACCGTGTAGATCCGCTGGCCCCCGGTACCCCGGCCGTGGGAAGAGAATTCGGTAAAATCCACCCGCTTGCCGTAGCCGTATTCCGAAAGGATCAGCATCTTTTCCTCCGGGACTACCTTGAGGAGCCCGGCAAGCTCGTCATCACCGTCCAGCTTCATGCCGGAAACCCCCCGGCTGGATCGGCCCATGGGACGGATCTGATCCTCCCCGGTACGCAGGGCCTGGCCTTTGCGGGATATCAGGACCACCTCGTCGGAACCGCCGGTAAGCAGGGCGCTTACCAGCTTGTCCCCTTCGTCCAGCTTGATCGCGATGATCCCCCGGGTCTTGGCATTGGAGAATTCGCTTACCGCCGCCTTCTTTACCACCCCCCGGGCGGTCCCCATAAAGAGGTAGCAGCCCCCGCCGTTCACGGCAGGATCGGCGGTAAAATCTTTAAGGGCCACAATGGCCGTAATATCCTCGTTGGGGGAAACGGTGAGGAGGCTCTTGATGTGAGACCCCTTGCTGGCCCGGGAACCTTCGGGGAGTTCGTGGACTTTCATCCAGTAAGCCTTGCCCTCGCTGGTGATAAACATGATGTACTCATGGGTGGAGGCCACGAAGATCTGTTCGATGAAATCATCCTCCGCGAGCTTGGCGCTCTGCATACCCTTGCCACCCCGGCCCTGGTTACGGTAACCGGATACGGGAACCCGTTTGACATAACCCAGGTTGGAAATGAGGATCATCATCTCCTCTTTTTTGATGAGGTCTTCAATGTCGATGCTCTCTACTTCCCCGGCCACGATGTCGGTGCGCCGCTTGTCGCCGTAACGGCCGGCAACGCTCCGGGTCTCGTCCTTGATAACTCCCCGCAGTTTATGATCGTCGGCCAGCAGGGATTTGAAGTAATCGATCTGTACCTTCAATTCCGCCAATTCCTGCTGGATCTTCTCAATTTCCAGGCTGGTCAGCCGCCCAAGCCGCATGTCCACGATGGCTTCCGACTGGGCCTCGGAGAGGGCAAATCGCTCCTGGAGCCTGAGCCGGGCGGTGTTCACGTCCCGGGAGGCCTTGATAATCGCCACCACCTCGTCAATGTTCGCCAGGGCGACAACCAGCCCTTCCAGGATGTGGGCCCGTTCCTCCGCCTTGCGGAGTTCGTAACGGGTACGGCGGGTAACTACCTCCACCCGGTGTTCCACAAAGTGGTGGACAAGCTCTTTCAGGCTAAGGCAGAGGGGTTTTCCCTTAACCAGGGCCAGGCTGATGATCCCGAAGGTGGTCTGGAGCTGGGTGTTTGAAAAGAGCTGGTTCAGGACCACCTTGAGGATGGCCCCCTTCTTGAGTTCCACCACGATCCGTATCCCTTCCCGGTCGGATTCGTCGTTGGAGTTGGCAACCCCGTCAAGTACCTTTTCCCTGACCAGGCTGCCGATCCGTTCCAGCAGGGAAAGCTTATTAACTCCATAGGGAATGTCGGTAAAGACGATCTGTTCCTTGCCGGACTTGGTGGTTTCCACGGTAAAGTGGGAACGGATTAAAAGTTTACCCCGCCCGGTTTTGTAGGCGTCCCGGATTCCCTGGCGGCCGAAGATCACCCCGCCGGTGGGGAAGTCCGGACCCTGGACAAACTCCATAAGCTGTTCAACGCTGAGCTCCGGGTTGTCGATGGAGGCGCAGATAGCGTCGCAGATCTCGGTCATGTTGTGGGGGGCCATGTTGGTGGCCATACCCACGGCGATGCCGCTTGAGCCGTTTACCAGAAGGTTCGGAACGGCCGCGGGGAGTACCGCCGGCTCCCTGAGGGATTCGTCGAAATTGGGGAGAAAGTCCACGGTTTCCTTCCCCAGATCCTGGAGCATCTCGTCCCCGACCCGGGAAAGCTTGGCCTCGGTGTAGCGCATGGCCGCCGGAGGGTCTCCGTCCAGGGAGCCGAAGTTACCCTGACCGTGAATCAGGGGGTACCGCAGGGAAAAATCCTGGGCCATGCGGGCCAGGGCGTCGTAAAGGGCCGCATCTCCGTGGGGGTGGTACTTGCCCATGGTATCGCCAACGATACGGGCGCTTTTCTTGGTAGCCGAGTTGGGCCGGAGCCCCAGGTCGTCCATGGAGTAGAGGAGCCGCCGGTGTACCGGTTTAAGGCCGTCCCGGGCATCCGGCAAAGCCCGCGCCACAATGACCGACATGGCGTAATTGAGGTAATCCGTCTTAACTTCGTCTTCTATCGCTATGGGAATTATCTTTCCGGTTTCCACGGTTCCTGGATCTGACATAAGGCCATTATACCTATTTTGAAGAAAAAGATCACCGGGATACGGCCTGCCCTGAGGAGTTAAAGAGTTGGGGGTATTCTTTTCTTGGAAACCTGCTCGTAACCGTAGGCGGCCTGGATAAGCAGGGGCTCCGAAAAGGACCGGCCCACAAAGGTAACGCCAAAGGGCATCCGATCCGAAGTGTGGCCCGCAGGCACAATAATTGATGGATAACCCGATATAGGCGAGGCGTCGGAAATACCGGGGCATACCAGTATATCCAGCTTGTTTTCATCCAGTACTTTGTCCAGCCCCTCTTTTTGGGAGTGACGCAGACTTTCAGCCCGGTCCAGGAGGTACTTGGATTCAGTTAAAGTTCCGGATGTTTTGAACTGGGCGTCAAGCAGTATATCCATGCCGTAGCGCAGACATTCCTTGGGATGATCGCCGCAAAAAGCAATGAGGTCCTTTAAACTGCGGCAGCGTGGAACCGGGTTACCCGCAAGATACGAATTTAGGCATTGCCTGAATTCGTAGAGCAGCACGGAGGAGTCGCATTTCCGGTGGGACAGATTGACAGGGTCAACAAGTTCCGCGCCGGCGAATTTCATGGCGGCAAAGGCTTCTTCCGCAAGCTCTTCCTGTTCCTTTGCGAGGCCCGGTAAATCGAAGCTGAAATTTCCCCAATAGCCCCGGTTTATGCCAAGGCGCAGGCCCTTGAGACCGTCTTTTTTAAGAAAAGCCGTATAATCGGCAGGCCGCTCCCAGGCCCAGGTAGCAGGATCCC
>JAISWN010000126.1 GCA_031271075.1 Treponema sp. | reverse complement strand
GCGGTTCAGTTCCCCCGCTTCATCGGTACTATGGCTACACGCGGACCTGCGGTCCGACGACTACTCATGGCCCTTCCCCCTCGCTTCGTTTTCCTTCGCCCGACGGTGCTGGTTGGCTGCCTTTCTTTTCGTGTTGCCGCCACTTCCCGGTGTTGGCCTCTTCCACCCTCAAGGCTCCGGTGCAAGCCCGGTCGTTTTGTATCCCGCCGTTCCCGTGGGCGGCTTTTTACCCCAGAGACCATGAGTCCTCGCAGACCTTCGGTCTGAACGTTCCCGTATGACCTCCCGTACATGTGCCCCGCTCTCCGACCCCGGCTGAGGTTATCCTGCTCGCATATCGTAGGATAACTATTGCTCCCGCTCTGACAACAGTGAAAGCCTCCCGCATTAGGTTTTTCGAGGTTCAATCACGCGGCTTTTGTACCCGCTGTCTTCGGACCGCAGGTCCGCCGCTTCACAAACTTTGTCGCCAAAGCCCATGCATCGGACCAGAGGTCCGCTTGGACTAAAAGTCCGTCGCTTCCGGTGGCTCGCTGTGCCTTTCCGGATGAGGTGCACCGGTTTTCCGATGGTCTCATTAGGTCATTTCGAAAGGTTTCTCCTATTTCCTCCTTTCACGAGCTTTCGTGACGCAATGTCAGTCACCAAATTTCTGGATAAATTTTATCGGGAAAAAGAGTGGATTGGTTACAAAACCTCCGTGTATCTCCGTGGTTTTCTTCCGGATTTTGTCATCCGCCGCAGAAATCTGCCGCAGAAATTCAGGTAAAATCGGCATTAGCCAAGTAAAAGTCCGTGAGGGTCCGTCTGGTCCGTGGTTAAAAATCCTATGCGTTTATCCCGGATTCAGGCAGAAAGATCAGAACCAGGCGCCGTTCCTCCTCCAGAAAGGGGGTCTTTACCGGCAGGATCTCCCAGCGGGGTTTTCCGGCGGCGGGCGGGGAGGCGGCGGATGGGGCCCCGGAGGAGAGAAGCCCGGCGGCCTCCAGCTTCCCCAGTTCCTCCCGGACCGCGGCGTCCCGGCCCTTCCAGGCGGCAAGGACGCCGCCTTTTGCCAGGAGCCGGAGGAGGCCCTTCAGAACCGGCGGCTCCAGGGGCCGGAAGGCCCGGAAGACAAGCAGGTCAAAGCGGCCCGGGCCGGCCTTCTCCATTTCCGTTTCTTCTACCGTCACGTTGGGCAGCCCCAGGAGGGCCGCGGTGTTGCGCAGGAAACCGGCCCGGCGGCCTGTCCGCTCGATCAGGGTGAAATGGGCCTGGGGCAGGCTTATGGCCAGCGGTATCCCCGGCAGGCCCGCCCCGGACCCCACGTCGGCGATGCTCCGGCCCGGGGCCCTGTCCAAAAGGACGCCCAGCGCCGCCAGGGAATCCAGAATGTGCCTGACAACCAGTTCCCGCCTGTTTTTTACACTCACCAGGCCGTAGGCGGGGTTAAAGAGTTCGATTTCGGCCATGTACTGTTCCAAGAGGGCGGCAATCTCATCTATCCGGGGAGAAAACAGGGCCTCTACCCTCCTATCCTTCCGGAGCTGCTCCAAACCTGCCGCCAGCGTGTCGTCCATGGTTCAGTGTACGCCTTTCCCTCCTTCGGGCCAATCCTTCCAGGCCAATCCTCCCGGACAATCTTTACAAATTTGCGCCTCTTATGCCGGCTTACTAATATTGAGTTATGAATAAAATACCTTTAAAAAACAGATTGCTTATCAGGCTGGCCCTCGGTTTTGTGGGAAGAAAGGGGCTCGTTGAACTTGCCCGGGCTTCCAAAAAACCTGAAAAAGTTCAGGAAAAGGTGCTGCGATCTTTTCTGGAAGGATCGAAAGATACGGTTTACGGGAAGGAACACCGTTTTAGGGAGATCCTTGCCGCCCGGGGGCCTGATTTTTTCAGCCTCTACCGGAAAAACGTGCCCGTAAATGACTATGAAGACCTGCGGCCCTATGTGGATCGCCACAAGGAGGGGGAGCCGGACGTGCTCTTTCCCGGAAAGCCCAAGATGTACGGTACCACCAGCGGGACTACCAGGGAACCCAAGTGGATCCCTATTACCGAGCGGTACTACCAGGATGTATACCAGGAGATGAACCGTCTGTGGTTCTACACCCTGATACGGAATAAACCCAGGGTTTTTTCCGGTAAGACCCTGTCCATCGTAGGCAAGGCGATAGAGGGGGCCGCCCCGGACGGCACGGTGTACGGTTCCATTTCCGGAATTTCCCAGCGGGACATCCCCCGCTTCATGGAGATCCTCCATACCGCCCCGGCGGAGGTGTTTCACATTGCCGATTACAAGGCCCGTTACTACGCGATTATGCGTATCGGTATCGAACAGGACGTTACCCTGATCATCACCGCAAACCCCAGCAGCCTGGTAGAGATGGTGAGCAACGCCAACGAGTTTTACGATGAGTATGTGAATGATATCAGGCAGGGAACCTTGAGCAGGAATCTGGATATTTCCGCCGGTATCCGCGCCATTCTGGAAGCCCGGCTCAGGCCAAACCCGGAGCGGGCGGCGGAACTGGAGGCCCTGAAGGCCAAATACGGCCGGGTGCTGCCCAGGCACTACTGGCCCAACATGCAGATGATCAACGTGTGGATGTGCGGCAACACCAGTGTTTACCTGGACAAGGTAAAAGATTCCTTCCCCGAAGAAACCTTTTTCCACGAGTTCAGTTATTTTTCTACCGAGTGCAAAGCCGGCCTGGTTCTTAAAAGTAACACTATGGATACGGTGATCTTTGGACACAAAACCTACTGGGAATTTATCCACGTATCCGACGAAAGCCCCGAACCACGGATCTACCAGCTCTGGGAGGTGAAACAGGGTGAGTGTTACTACCCGGTTATCACTACCTCCGCCGGTCTTTACCGGTACAACATGAACGATATTCTGGAGATAAGCGGTTTCTATAAGGGCTTCCCCCTGATACGCTTTATCCAGAAAGGCAACGGGATTATCAGCATGACCGGAGAAAAGCTCCATGAGCGGCAGTTTATCGAAGCGGTACAAGCGGCGCAAAAAGATCTGGATCTCTCCCTGGCCTTTTTTGTGGGCTTCGCGGATCTGGAAAGATCGAATTATCAGTTTTACTATGAATTCACGGATCCCGGGGTAACAAGGGCCCGGGCGGAGGAACTGAGCGCCAGGGTTGACGGCTACCTTAAACAGTTCAACAGTGAATATGAGGGCAAGCGTGATTCAAACCGGATAAAGGTTCCGGAAACTTTCTTCCTGGTTCCCAATTCATTTGAAAAGTTCAAGTCCGCCTGCATCGATCTGGGCTACCGGGACGGACAGTTCAAGCTGAACCTGCTGATGCAGGACGACAAGCGCCGGGAGATGTTCAGGCGGCTGGTTTTAAAAGAGGCCGCTGAACCAGGTTGACAGAACCGGCGCGTAGGTAACCACGAAAACTACCGCCAACTGGATAAGGAGGAAGGGGAGTACGTTCCGGGAAATTTCCGCAAAAGATCTTTTGAACCGGTAACTTGCCAGAAAAAGGTTGAGCCCCACCGGCGGGGTAAGGAAGCCCGCCTCCATGTTGACAAGAAAAATGATCCCCATGTGTACCGGATCTATCCCGTAAACCCCGGAGAGGGGCGCGATAAGGGGCAGGATGATCATGATGGCGGAAAAGATGTCGATAAGGCAGCCGGTAACAAGAAGCGCCAGGTTGAGGAGCAGGAGGAAGATCCATTTGGACTGTACCGTGTCCCGCATCCACCGGGCGAAGTATTCCGGGGCCTGGCTGTCCACGATGTAATAGGAGAGGGCCTGGGCCAGGGCGAGGATCGAGAGGATGCCGCCGATGATGGGGAGGGTCTTGACGAGCAGCCTGGGAAGATCCCGAAGCCTCAGTTCCCGGTAAATAAAAGTCTCCCCGATAAACACGTAGAGTACCGCGGCGGCGCCGACTTCCACCATGGAGAAGATCCCGGAAAAATATCCCCCCATGAGGAGGAAGGGGAGCAGTATTTCTAACAACCCCTTCTTCAGCCCCGCCCCGGCTTTCCGCGGGTCAAAGGGCTCCACGGGAATTTTCACCTTCGCCGATACGGCAAGGCCAAAAACCATGGTCGCCGCCACCAGGAGAAGGCCCGGGATAAGCCCTCCCAGAAAGAGGTGTACCGTGTTGGTCCGGGTGGAAGCTCCCACCAGCAGGATGGGAAGGCTGGGCGGGAAGAGGAGGCCGATGCTCCCCGAGGCGGTGAGGATGCCGATGATAAATTTATCCGGGTAACCCCTGAGTACGGTGTAGAGAATCCCCCCCATGGCGAGGATCGTTACCCCGGAAGCGCCGGTAAAGGAGGTGAAGAAGGCGCAAAGCGCCACGACGGCCAGAACCCTGCCGCCGGGCAGCCAGCCGAAAAGCCCCTGAAAGGCCGCCACCAGCCGTTCCCCTGCCCGGCTTTCAGAAAGGATAAAACCCGCCAGGGTAAAGAGAGGGATGGGGACAAGGCTGTCCTGGGTAAGGGCGGTGTAGATCTGGCTTGCGGTAATATCGATTTCCCCCCAGTCGCTTTGCAGCAGGAGCAGGGCCGTCCCGCCTATCACCACGAAGAGAGGCGTTCCCCCCAGGGCGGCAAGGATCAGGGTTACCAGAGCCGGGAGCCGCAGCAGGGCCGCCAGGGTGTGGAAGGCGTCGTTTACCCCCAGGGCAAAGTCCGGAAGATCGATGCCCCAGATGAATTTGAAGATCGCCGGAAGGGAGCAGAGGGTTCCCAGGAAAAGCGCCAGGACGGGCAAAGCCCGCCAGGGCAGGATACGGCGGAAGAAAAACCAGCCCGGCAGGGCCCGGACGGAACGCGCCGCCTGCCGGGCAAAGCGGAGGGCGATAAGCCCGTAAGCCGCCGGCATTGCCAGGGCAAAGATACGGTCGGGGATAAAGCCCACATACTGCACCGGGTAAAGCCCCACCCGGATAAACGAGACCGAACACCAGCAGAAGATAGTTGCCATAAAGGCGGAAAGGAGGGAGGAAAAGAAGGCCGTTCCGCCGGCTTTCCCGTTCCCGCTAAACCGGGAAAGGCCGATAAAGAGGTGGGCTTCCTCCCGGGTGCAGATCATCCCGGAAAAAAGCCCCAAGAGGAGGAGCAGATGGCCGGTAAGGGGCGCCGCGGCGGGGAAGCGGGACTTGAAGATAAGTTCCAGCAGCGTATCCGCAAGGGGGATCAGGGTTAGAC
>JAISWN010000107.1 GCA_031271075.1 Treponema sp. | reverse complement strand
AAGGTAAATTTTGTGGGAACCGGGGCCTGGTTTTTTATGGTGGTCAATTACCTCAAACTGCCCATCCAGCACTTTGTCTGGCATAACATCCACCGGGAGACCTTGTTTCTGAATCTCTGTATGATCCCCCTCATCCTCGCGGGAGCCGCCCTGGGGATCCTGATGGTTAAAAAGCTTTCCGAGGCCCATTTCCGGATAATGATCTACATTCTAACCCTGGTTTCCGCGACCCTGCTCTTTATCCGGTAGGCGCCGATTGTTTCAGGAGAAACGAGCTTTTTTTCTTGACCTTTTCCCCTTTAAGTAAGTATTTTTTTAGATAAGGCGGGTTTGTTTCAAAACCTGGTCAACTTTGTTATCTAAATTACAGGAATTTTTCATGTCAAAACAGGTATCTCACGGACAAAGGCGGGAAGGAGAGAATCCCGGGCCGGACGCCGGTTCCGGAAGGCCGGAGGGGGAAGCTGTTTTCCGGCAGGAAAATCCGGGCGCGGAAGCCGGCCTTAACGAAGCGGCGGGAGAGCGCATAGACGCGGAAAGCGGCCCGGAGCCGGCACAGGGGGCTGATTTTCCGGAGACCGACTTATCGGGGGCTAATCTCCCGGAGGCTGATCTCCCACCGGAACCGGATCGGAAGATCGCGGACTTGGAAGCCCAGCTCGCCGGGAGTAAAGCCGAACTGGCGGAATCCAAGGATCAGTATCTGCGGAAGGTTGCGGATTTCGAGAATTTCCGCAAGCGGATAAACCGGGAAAAGCAGGATGCCATTGATTTTGCCAACCAGAGCCTGCTTTTGGATCTGATCCCCATTCTGGACGATTTTGACCGGGCGCTGGAATCGGCAAAGATTACCGCGGGAGAGGAGGCCGGAACTTCCGCAAAGGATCTGAGAAGTTTCTATGAAGGGGTTGAAATGATAGCCAGGCGCCTTTCCTCCACGCTGGAAACCAGGTGGGGGCTGAAAAGCTATGTTTCCGCCGGGGAGCCTTTCGATCCTAACCGCCACGAGGCGCTGATGATGGAGAAATCGGCGGATGTGCCGGAACAGACTGTCCAGCAGGATCTCCTCAAGGGTTACACCCTGAAAGACCGGGTGATCCGCAGCGCCAAGGTGAAGGTGCTGGTTCCAGATCCCGCGGCGGGCCCCGCTGGGGAAACCGGCGCCGCCTCATGCCAGGAAGGCGTTTCAGGCGGGGATGGCGCCGGGGATAAGACCCCAAGGGCAGACTTTAACGGCCAAAATTAGATAAAACGAGAGAAGGAGTAACAGAATCATGGGAAAAATTATCGGCATTGACTTGGGAACCACCAATTCCTGCGTAGCCGTCCTTGAGGGCGGTGAACCGGTTGTTATTCAGAATTCCGAAGGGGGCCGCACTACCCCCTCTATCATCGGCTTTACCACTAAAGGCGACCGGGTGGCAGGCCAGCCGGCCAAAAACCAGATGATCACCAACCCCGAGAATACCGTCTACTCAATCAAACGGTTTATGGGCCGGAGCTACTCCGAGGTTGGGGCGGAAATGAAGCGGGTACCCTACCATGTGGCGGAACAGGCCAACGATGTGCGGGTGGACATTCAGGGGAAGAAGTATTCCCCCCAGGAAATCTCCGCCTTTGTTCTCCAGAAGATGAAGCAGACCGCCGAGGACTACCTGGGTGAAACGGTTACCGAGGCGGTAATTACCGTGCCGGCCTACTTCAACGACGCCCAGCGTCAGGCCACCAAGGACGCGGGGAAAATTGCCGGTCTTGAGGTGAAGCGGATCATCAACGAACCTACCGCCGCCTCCCTGGCCTTCGGTTTCAACAAGGATCAGAAAAAAGAGAAAACCATTGCCGTCTACGACCTTGGGGGCGGTACCTTTGATATTTCCATCCTGGAGCTGGGGGAAGGGGTCTTTGAGGTAAAGTCCACCAACGGGGATACCCACCTGGGGGGCGATGACTTCGACCTGAAGATCCTGGAATGGCTTATCAGCGAATTCAAGAAGGACACGGGTATCGATCTGGGGCAGGACCGGATGGCCCTGCAGCGCCTGCGGGAGGCCAGTGAAAAGGCCAAGATCGAGCTTTCCGCCATGCAGACCACGGAGATAAACCTGCCCTTCATCACCGCGGATCAGTCGGGCCCCCGGCACCTTCAGAAGAGTCTTACCAGGGCAAAATTCGAGCAGATGGTGGAAGATCTGCTGGAACGCTCCAAGGAGCCCTGCAAAAAGGCCCTGGCCGACGCAGGCCTCAACGCCGATCAGATAGACGAGGTGATCCTGGTAGGCGGCTCCACCCGTATCCCCGCGGTCCAGCAGATCGTCAAGGATCTCTTCAAAAAAGAGCCGAACAAGGGGGTAAATCCCGATGAGGCGGTAGCCATCGGCGCGGCCATCCAGGGCGGTATCCTGGGAGGAGACGTGAAAGACGTGCTGCTCCTGGACGTGACCCCCCTCTCCCTGGGCATAGAGACCCTGGGCGGGGTAATGACCAGGCTTATTCCCCGGAACACCACTATCCCCACCCGGAAAAGTCAGGTATTCTCCACCGCCGCGGACGGCCAGACGGCGGTTTCCATCCAGGTGCTTCAGGGGGAACGGGAAATGGCAAGCCAGAACCGTACCCTTGGCCGCTTTGACCTGGTGGGTATTCCCCCGGCGCCCCGTGGGGTGCCTCAGATTGAGGTTACCTTTGACATTGACGCCAACGGCATCGTTCATGTGTCCGCGAAGGATCTGGGGACGGGGAAGGAGCAGAAGATCCGCATAGAGAGTTCCTCGGGCCTTTCGGATACCGACATTGATCGGATGGTGAAAGAGGCGGAACTCCACGCCGAGGAAGACAAGAAGGAACGGGAAAAGGCGGAAGTCCGGAACGAGGCGGACACCATGATCTACAGCACCGAGAAGAACATCAAGGATCTGGGAGACAAGGTGAATCCTGCCGACAAGTCCAAGACTGAGGAAGCTATCGCCGATCTGCGGAAGGCCCTGGAGAGCGGGGACATTGAGGCGATCAAGGCAAAAACCGAGGCCCTCAAGCAGGCGTCCTACAAGATTGCCGAGGAATTGTACAAGGCCCAGGCCGCCCAGCAGGGCGCGGCAGGCGACCCCCAGGGTGGGGCCGGCGGTCCCGGCGCGGAAGACCCCGGCAGCGCTAATACCAAGAGCGCGGAAGACGCCGATTACGAGGTCGTAGACGATAAATCAACAACCTCGCCCTGAAGTCGAACCTGCGGTTCGGCGGGGTATTAAACCCCCTGGGCACGAATAAAGCGCCTTGGCGCGGTGAGGAGTGAAGGTGGGCGGCAGGCGGTGAAACTGTCCCGCTCACTATAAAAAACATGGCAAAGCGTGATTACTACGAAGTCTTGGGGGTGGAAAAAAACGCCTCGAAGGATGACATAAAAAAAGCGTACCGGAAGCTTGCCATTCAGTATCACCCGGACAAGAACCCGGGAAACAGGGAAGCGGAGGAAAAGTTCAAGGAGGCTACCGAGGCCTACGAGATACTCTCCGACGACCAGAAAAAGGCCGCCTATGACCAGTTCGGCTTTGCCGGAGTTGAAGGCATGTCCGGGGCTAGTCACGGGGATTTTTCCCAGGCTTTCCGGGGTTTTGAGGACATCTTCGGCGATCTGGGGGGCTTCGGCGGCATATTCGACACCTTCTTCGGCGGGGGCCGCCGGGCCGGAGGGGGAGGAAGCAGCGTCCGGCAGGGGGCGAATCTCCGTTACGACGTGGAGATACCCTTTAAGGACGCGGTTTTCGGAACTAAAGTGGAAATTCAGTATTCCCGGAACGAAACCTGCCCCGCCTGCCACGGTTCCGGCGCGGCGGGAGGATCGGGCAAGAAGGTTTGCCCCACCTGTCAGGGCTCCGGCCAGGTACGGCACAGCCAGGGTTTCTTTTCGGTAGCCTCCACCTGCCCCAGTTGCGGCGGGGAAGGTTACATCATCGAACACCCCTGTAAGGTATGCGGGGGATCCGGGGCGCAGAAAAAACGCCAGAAGCTCATGGTTACCATCCCTGGGGGGGTGGAAAGCGGCCGCAGGCTGGCTATTTCCCGCCAGGGAGACGCCAGCCCCAACGGCGGGCCGCCGGGGGATCTTTACGTGTTCATCCGGGTAAGACCCCATGAATATTTTGAACGCCAGGATCTGGATCTGTACTGCGCGGTTCCCATATCGGTACCGCAGGCGGCGCTGGGATCGGAGATCCACGTAAGCACCCTGGACGGCAAAACCATCAAGATAAAAGTCCCGCCGGGGATCCAGAACGGCAAAATGCTCCGCATCCGGGACGAGGGCGTTCCCTCAGGCGGCCGCCGGGGCAGCCTCTTCATCAAATTTATGATTCAGATACCCACTAAACTCTCCAAACGGGGCCGGGAGCTTATGGAAGAGCTTTCCCGCGCCGAAGGGGAAAACGACAGCCCTAAACCCATCCCCCTCTCGGAATTGTCAGGATAGAAACGGAAATATTGGCCATTAAGGAGGACGGTGGTATTGAGGAAATGCCTCCCCCCACGCATGGACAGGATTCCGCGAACCAATGCGCTACGGCTGCTTGACGGGGCGGGTATTGGGTACGAGGCGCGGGAGTACCCGGTGGACGAATCGGATCTTTCCGGGCTACACGCGGCGGAACTCTTGGGTATTCCGGCGGAGCGGGTTTTCAAGACCCTTGTGCTGCGGGGCGCCGGGGGCGCCTGCTATGTGTGCTGCATCCCGGCGGCGGAGGAACTGGACTTGAAGAAGGCGGCCCGTCTTACGGGGGAAAAGAATATCGGCCTGCTCCCCCTCAGGGAGCTTCAGCCTGTTACGGGTTATGTACGGGGAGGCTGTTCCCCTATCGGGATGAAGAAAGCCTTCCCCACCTTTATCGACGAAACGGCGGAACTGTTCGACAGGATCGCGGTCAGCGCGGGTCTACGGGGCCTGCAGCTTATACTGGCCCCCGGGGATCTCCTGGCCTTTACCGGCGCGGCGCTGGGGGATCTTACCGCCGGATAATGGAACCGGTACGAGCGGCGGAGGCTTACTGAACAACGATGTACATATCTACACCTGCGTATGAAGGTTTTACTACCTCGATAGTGAGTTCCCCGCTTACATTTTGCCAGTCCTCGTGGGACAGGATTATCGGAGAACGAGAATCAAGAGTGAATAGCTGGTTCAGGGGGTAGATAAAGGGGCCTTTCGACTCAGTTTTCCAGTAAGAGAACGCACGTATGCCAAACGCGATATTCACCCGGCTCATATCCCAAATATCGAACCCATGGAAGGTATAGAGGCCGCCGTCAATAGTATTGCTGACGGTTCTGTTGAAGGAACTCATCCCGCGATATTGCGTATCCC
>JAISWN010000096.1 GCA_031271075.1 Treponema sp. | reverse complement strand
AACGCTCCCGGTTCTTCTTAAATCGGTAACGATCATCTGGGGCGTCTCAATGCCGTTGAACCAGTTCCGGTTTACGGTAAAGACCAGGTCTACCCGGTCTTCCAGATCGAAATCCCGTTTTACCTTTTCCGCGGCCTGCCAGTACATGGCCGGCCACTTGTGTTTCCCCGCGTCCAGGGTCAGCTTGACGTGCTTCAAATCCGGCTTGCCCAGCAGAACCAGAGCCGCCACCCGCAGGCCCTGGGCCTGGAAGATCAGGGGTTCGTTCTCCTCCCCGTAAGGGGCGAAACGATCCACCACCTTAAAGATGTCTTCCGGGTTAAGGTAGTTCTGGGGAAGGTAGGCGTCCACCTGTACCGTTTCCCTGTCCTTCTCTCCGGACAGTTCGATGTTATCCGCCGCCCTTTTCAACCTTTCAAGAAAGGCGTCCCAGTTCGATCTTTTCATGCTGAAGCCCGCGGCGTAATCGTGCCCCCCCCAGTCGAGGAAGAGATCCGTACACAGTTCCAGGAGGAGGCGGAGATCGTAACCCCTGACTGAACGGAGGGAGCCGGAGACCGTGTCGCCCATAAAGGAAACCACCAGGGCCGGTACGCCGAAGCGTTTTGTCAGCCGGGTGGCCATAAGGCCCGTTACCCCCCGGAGGATATCCTCCCCCCAGGCAAAGGCGAGTTTTCCCCCGTAGAGGGGGAGGTTTTCTTCCGCCCGGGCCTCGGCGATTTTCCAGGTTTTTTCCCCCAGATCCTTCCGCTCGTTGTTCAGGGTGATAAGCTCCGCGGCAAGCCGGTCCCGGGCTGCCGGGTCCTCTTCCAGGAGCAGGTTCACCGCGATCTCCGGTTTTCCCATGCGGCCCGCGGCGTTGATGGCCGGGCAGATCTGCCAGGAGATATCCCTGGTGTCGAAAGGTTTCCCGGCCAGATCGAGCTTGAAGAGCAGGTTTTCAATGCCCGGCCGGGGTTTTGTTTTAAGGGATTCAAGCCCTCCCCGGACGATGATCCGGTTTTCATCCTTCAGGGGCATGATGTCCGCGATGGTTCCCAGGGCGGCAAGCTGAAGATCCGCCTCGTCTTCCGCCCGGAAGTGTTTCTCCCGCTTGCGGATGAACGAGGTAAACAGGCTGAGGAACAGGTCCAGTTCGGTGAATTCGCCGGCGGAGTAGCGGGCAATCCGGGATATTTCCCTGAGTCTGAGGAGGCTTTTCCCCGCAGTCTGGGGGATCTCCTTGCCTATCTCCGGGGCAATGTCCAGCATGGCGATCTCCACCCCCTTGCCGAAGATCCGGGAGAATATCCGCTTCTGCAGGGGGGCGTCCCAGGCGAGGATCTGCTGGCCTTCCAGGAAAGAGGGGATCCGCGTGTCGGAGATCCTGACCATGCCGGGAACCAGTGTCTCGCTGAGCCTTCCGGTTACCGCCAGGTTCCGGGTTTTCAGGATCTCCACGAGCCAGGATTCGTTTAAGGGCCGGGTATTGAGGAGGCAGATGTCCTGGCCGTAGAGTTCGCTCCGTTCGGCGAAGCGCAGGGCGGAGACCAGCTTGTAGGCTACCCCGCAGCCCGAAAGATCCCGGAAAGGGTAGGCGGGTTTGCGGAAACCCTGCGGCCCGGTTCCCTCTTCCCCGGGGGAATCCTTCAACTTGGGGTTTATGATGCTCAGGGCATCGGGAAGTTCCTCCTGGGGGTTGTGGTGATCCGTAACGATCAGATCCACCCCCAGTTCCTTCGCCCGGGCCGCCTCGGCGACGTTGGAGATTCCGCAGTCCACGGTGATGATAAGGGTGCCGTAGGCGGCGGCGAATTCCTCCACCGCCTTGATGGACAGGCCGTAGGGTTCGTCCCCCTGGGGCAGCCGCCAGCTTACATCCAGGCCCAGTTTGGCCAGGTACCCGGTTAGCATGGCCGTACTGGTAATGCCGTCCACGTCCCGATCCCCGTAGACCAGTACCTTTTCCCCCTCCTCCCTGGCGGCCAGGATCCGATCCACCGCGTCCTCCATGCCGGGAAGATCAAAAGGGTTCCTGATATAGCGGGGATCGTCTTCCAGGAAGTACTGTATCTCCCCGCCGCCGGTGATCCCCCGGCGCAGCAGTATTGACGCGGTTAGGGCGTCGCAGCCGTACCGTGCCGCCAGATCCTTCACCATTTCCTGGGGGATACCCCTCTTTTCCCACTTCATAGCCAACCTTCCCGGGCTTCCCGAATCCCCGCGGGATTAGTATTGCCCAATTTCCTTCAGTACCAGTTTCCGGGGCGGCGGGGGAAGGGGGGAATATTCCACCGCTTCCTCCAGGGCCGGGAGGGCGGCCTTTAGGCTTTCCCTGTCCCTGGCCCAGACGCTCATGATAAGCTCTCCCTTCCGCACCGGGTCGCCGCTTTTGCGGTGAAACTCCAGCCCGGCGCCGGGGCTTACCGTATCTTCCCTGCGGTTCCTTCCCACTCCCAGGCTTACCCCGGCGCGCCCCACCTTCCCCGCGTCTATCCGGGAGATGAAAGCGTCTTTCCGGGCCCGTACTTCCCCCCGGAAAGGGGATCGGAAGACGCCCAGCATGGCAAGGAAACGCTCCCGGTCACCCCCCTGGCTTTCGATATTGGAAAGGAAAAGCTCCCTGGGGCGGCCGCTTTTCAGGGATTCTTCGCAGAGAGCCCTGCCTTCCGCCGGATCCTTGGCCTTTCCCCCCAGGATAGCCATGCGGGCCCCCAGTTCCAGGGTAAGCTCCATCAGATCCCCCGGCCCCCGGCCTTCCAGGCAGTGGTAGGATTCCTCCACCTCAAGGAAATTCCCCACCATGTTCCCCAGGGGTTCGTCCATGTCCGTAAGGAGGGCGATCACCCGCATACCCAGAACCGCCCCGGCCTCCACCAGGGAACGGGCGAGCCGCTCCCCGTCGGCGCTTTCCTTCATGAAGGCCCCGGAACCGTACTTTACATCCAGCACCAGGGCCTCCGCGCCTTCGGCGGCCTTCTTGGAGAGGATGCTGGCGGTGATCAGGGGGATGGACTCCACCGTACCGGTTACGTCCCTGAGGGCGTAAAGCAGCCGGTCGGCGGGGACAGTTTCTTTGGTCTGCCCGGTCATGGCGAAACCGTCCCGCCCAAGGATCTCCCGGAACTCTTCCGGGGAAAGGCTGGTGCGGTAACCGGGGATGGAATC
>JAISWN010000065.1 GCA_031271075.1 Treponema sp. | reverse complement strand
CCATTGCCAGAGCCCGCCCTTCTTCCGGCGTCATGCCCCGCTTCATCACGCCGAAGGCCACATCTTCCCAAACCGTGGGCATGAAAAACTGGTTGTCCGGATCCTGAAACACGATGCCGGTCTTTCCCGCTCCCCCCTTGCCGAAAAGAGAGGCGCCGTCTATGGATACGGTTCCCCCGGAGGGCCTCATGCAGGAGGCCAGGAGTTCCAGCAGCGTTGATTTTCCCGAACCGTTGGCCCCCGCGACGCAGATGCAGCTCCCCTTTTCCACGGAAAAGCTGACGTCATGAAGCGCCTCGATGTTGTTCTCGTAAGCGTAAGAAAGCCCGGAGACTTCCAAATACCCCATTACATTCCTCCGGACAGCGCGGCGTTGGCAAACAGAAGCAGTATCGCGGCAAGCGCGGCTCCCGCAGAGGCCAGCGAGTCGCGGGCTTTCCACCTGAAAGTCCTGGTAAGGGGGAAGACGCCGTCAAAGCCCCTGGCCCGGGCCGCCAGTTTTACTTTTTGGGATCGGAAAAAGGCCCCGGCGAAAACAGAGGCGAAGGCCGCCGCGTAGGAATGCCAGGTCATGGTCATGCTCTGCCGGGGACGGCGCAGGCGTATGGACAAGACCGAATAAAAAACCTGGCGGTGTATGACGAACAGGTAACGGTAGGTAAGCATGAGCAGGGATACCAGCTTTCCGGGTGCCCCCAGCTTTGAAAGGGCCGGTATAAGATTGCCGATACCCATGGAGACGACAAAAAACATGGAGAGGAGGGCGGCGGCGTTTATGCGTAGCGTGTAAAGCAGGGCGGCGGAGAGCGGCTCCCCGCCCAAAGGCATGGTTACAAAAAGCATGGCGCAGAAAAGATTCACCGCCGAAAGGCGCGGCAGCAGGGCCTTGATGTCCCTGGAAAGCAGAAGCGCCGGCGATACGGTCAGGCATGCCAGTAAAACAGTATCGGTGATATACAAAACAGCAAAGATGAAAACCGCCCCCGACGCGAGACGGCAGCGGGGATCGAAAGCTTTCAGGGGGTCGTTTTTAAATTCCAGCCTGTCCGGATACATATTGGGGCAAGAGCCGTTTCAGGGTGAACACGCAAAAGGCCGTGACGACCCCCTCCACGCCGGCAAGGGGCAGGTTGGCCGCGAAGATAAGGGCGGCGGTGGAGAAAAGATCCTTGGCGCTCAGGAAAAGCGAAAGGGTTACCAGCGCCGATCCGGTGATAAGGGCGGTAAAGCCGCAGGCGAAAGCGGCGGCAAAACCGAACCGGGTCCCCAGGAGGCGCCAGAGGGCGTAGGAAGAAAGGGCGGCGCTTCCCATGATCGCGGTATTCACCCCGAGGGAAAGGAGGCCGCCGAACTGGAGTAGGATACCCTGTAACAGCAGGGCCACAAACAGGGCCGGGACGGCGCTCCAGCCCAGGAGGATCCCGGCCAGGCCCAGCATGGTTAGATGAACGCTTGAGGGCCCCAGGGGGACATGAACCAGTGAAACAAGAAAGAGGGCGGCGGAAACAAGGGCCGTTTCCGTCAGCTTCTCCGCGGGGGTTTTTTTTAAGCCCCTTCCAAGGCCGGCAAGGGCAAGACCCCAGCCCGCCGCGATGACCGGCCCGGAAAGGACGCCCTCGCTAATATGCATGTTCTCCACCTTTTCCCCGCGCATCCCGGGGCGGGACATCCGCCGCCAAAACCCGGCGTCTCAAAATAAAACGGTAGGCCGCGAAAATATTCAGGATCAGACTGAGGCCGAGGATCAGGCGCAAAACCAGGGGCGTTTTTATCAGCCCCCCGGAAGCCGTCTCCACCGCCCCGGCGTTTCCGGCCCCCACGTTTATCCGTATCTCTCCCCGGTGGCCCATGTCGTCCTCCGCGCTCACCCGCCATTCCCCCTCCTCGTCGGGGATGAAGCTGAAGCAGCCATTGCGGTCGGTAAGAGTCTGCAGGATCTCCACATCCGGCCGGGAGGGCGCGAATACCCGGACCAGGGCGAAGGACATTTCCTCGCCGGTGCTGTACATGAAACGGACGGTTTCGGCCCCGAATTCGGCCGCGCCGGTTACCCGCGAGACTTCCACCCCGTGGGCCTCCAGGACGGCCGGAAACAGCAGCGCCGCCAGAAACAGCGCAAGCCCCAGTGGCGGCTTAACCGCGATACCCTGCTTCATTACTTGGGAACCGCGAACACCACAATCGAATCGTTGTTTTCCACGGACACGTCCGGAACCGTGGAATTCCGGGAGTCCCGCACCCGGATGATCCAGATACCCGGACTGCTAATCCGGAAACTGATCTCGCCGTTCCTGTCGGTGTTCCCCTTCTGCTCGTAGGCGTTTAAGGTTTTGTAATCGTAGTAATCATACACGGCGAAGACCTCGGCGTTTGCCAGAGGCCGCCCCTTGTAAAGCACCCGGAACCTCGCGTTTGAACCGGGCCTGAGACTTGCCGGGTTGTCCAGGGGGATCACCTCAAGCGTGTAACCCAGGGGAACGGAGAAGCCGGAATCCCCCGGGCGCGGGTTGATATAGGTCTTGGAAAATTTTTCCAGGAAAGTAGCCCGGGCCACCGTTTTATTGGGATTCGCCCTCCCGGCCTCGGCGGGGGTTCCCTCAAAGGAACTGCCGTCGGTAAAGCGGGTGGTGTAGCCCCCTACCCGGTTACCCTCCACAATAACAGGAGTATCACTTTGAAGGCGGAATTCGGTCTCGTACCAGAGCCTGTCGGGGTTCTCTTTCAGGCTAAGCTCCGTCCTGCCGCCCCCCTGGCGCACCCAGACCCTGTTGTACTTGAGCCCCTCAAGCTCTTCGCCGACCGTAAAGTAGTGGGTGGACAACACGTACAGGGGAACCGTGTCCCCGGTTTTAAAGGTCTTATTGTCGGTCATGACGAAAAATTCATGACCCCCCGCCGCGCCGCCCAGTGTTAAAGCGGCGGCTAAAAGCAAAAACATCTTTTTCATTGGTGACTCCTCTGCTGAAAAAATTGAGTACAAAGCTTTTTACAAAGCCATAACGGGATAAGGAGTTCATCTCCGGGCAAGAAAAATCCAGGG
>JAISWN010000057.1 GCA_031271075.1 Treponema sp. | reverse complement strand
TCCTAAATGACCCGGCGGCTTACCTAATACCTTGTCCATGCCTTCCGGGGCTTGTTATAATGGGGAAATATGCAATCTTTAGGAATAAATATTGGCTCCACCAGCCTAAAAATGGTTCTTGCTGAGGGGGGGAAGCCCCTGTGGAGCGCCGCCATACCCCATGAAGGGGATTTTACCGCCGCGGTGCGGAAACTTTTAAGAGAGGGAAACATCCCCCAGGGCGTTCCTGCCCTGGTTACGGGGAACGAAGGCCGTTTCATGTTTAACGTGCCGGGAACCCTGGAGCCCCTCTGTGTGGAAGCTGCCCTGGGGGCCCTGGGTCTGAAGGCGGATGCGGTGGTGAGCATGGGAGGGGAAGACCTGGTGGTTTACTCCCTGGATCCTAAGGGCAAGATTGTCAATAATTTTTCCGGGAACAAGTGCGCCAGCGGTACGGGGGAATTCCTCAAACAGCAGCTTGCCCGGATGGACATGACCCTGGAGGACATCGGCAAGGTATCCGACAAGGCCAAGGTGTATCCCCTGTCTACCCGCTGCTCGGTTTTCATGAAGAGTGACTGTACCCACCGGCTGAACAAGCGGGAGGCCACCAAGGAAGACATCGTCCTTTCCCTTTCCGATGTCATGGCCGTTAAGGTTATCGACTTTCTCAAGCGGGCTAAAGTCAGTTCCGGCCGGGTGGCGCTTACCGGGGGAATCACCCTGAACCGCCACATCATCCGTTTTATCCGGGAAAAGGCCCCCGGGATCGAATTTATCATCCCCGAAACCGCCCCGGTTTTTGAGGCTTTGGGCGCGGCGGTACTGGCCCCCAAATCCGGAACCCCCCTTCCCCCGGCGGAGAAGCTCCTCAAACCCAACCTGATCCGCTTCGGCAGCCTGGGGGCCCTGAAGGACTGGGCCGGGAAGGTGAAAAGCTTCGAGGAAAGCGAAGGCAGGGTGCGTTCCGGCCGGCCCTATATCCTGGGGGTAGACGGAGGTTCCACCACCACCAAGGCGTGCCTGGTGGACATGGAGACCGATGAGATCGCGGCCAGCCATTACGGCCGTACCCACGGAGACCCGGTCAAGGCCCTCAAGGAGTGCCTCAGGATCATCCAGGAGAAGATCATCGCCGATACGGGGGACAAGAAGGTTGATATCCGCCTGGTATCCACCACCGGTTCCAGCCGGGAGATCCTGGGGGTCTTTCTGGAAACCCCCGGGGTTTACAACGAGATTATCGCCCACGCGGTGGGGACTACCTACTTCGACGGGGGTGTAGAGACGATCTTCGAGATCGGGGGCCAGGACGCGAAGTACGTGCTGCTGAAAAACGGGGTTCCCATCGACTACGCCATGAACGAAGCCTGTTCCGCCGGAACCGGCTCCTTCCTGGAGGAATCCGCCGCGGGGGATCTTTCCATCCACAGCGCCAAGGACATCGGCCCCATAGCCCTTAATGCCGATGCCCCCTGCAAGTTCGGGGAGCATTGCTCCGCCTTTATCAACAGCGACATCCGCAAGGCGGTCCAGCAGGGGGCGGGCAGGGAGAATATCACCGCCGGGATCGCCTGCTCCATCGTGGCGAACTACCTGAACCGGGTGGTGGGGAACCGGACCATCGGGGGAAAGATCTTCCTCCAGGGCGGGGTGGCGAAGAACCCCGCGGTGCCTCTGGCTTTCGCCATGCTGCTGGACAAGGAGATCCTGGTGCCCCCTTCGCCGGAGCTTATGGGCTGCTTCGGGGTCGCCCTTTTGGCGAAACGGAAACATGCCGACGGCCTGCTGGAGGAAAAGATCGCGGATATCGACGAGCTCCTCTCCCGGGAGATAGGCTACGAGCGGGTTTTTACCTGCAACGCCTGCGAAAACCATTGCCCCATCCAGGTGCTTTCGGTTGGAGGATCGGTCTCTACCGGCCGCCGGTACATGTTCGGCGGGCGCTGCAACAAGTACACCAACATGCGCAAGGCCGTGAAGGACGTGCCGGTCTTTGACTATGTGGAAAAGCGCCAGAGGATGCTTTTTGAGGAGTACGCCGCCCCGGCAGCGCTTGATAATGGGGGAGAAATTGCGGGGGATTTTGCGGGGCAAAACTCCAAAACGACAAAACGAAATTTTGTCGTAGGTATCCCCCGGGCATTTTCGGTTCACACTCTCTACCCCCTCTACTCCTGGTTCTTCCACGAGCTGGGGATAAGAACCTTCCTCTCCACTGAGGTAGCCCACGCCGGGGTAGCCCGGGCCGAGTCCACCTACTGCTTTCCCGCGGAGATAGCCCACGGGGCGGTGCAGGACTGCCTTGATAAGGGGGCGGACTATGTGCTGCTGCCCCACTTCCGGGACATGCCCAGCTACGAGGAGGATGTTCACGCCAACTTCTGCCCCATTACCCAGAGCCTTCCCTACTACATCGAAAAGGCGTTTCCCGATATAGACAAGAAGAAGTGGCTTCCCCTGGTGGTGAGTTTCAAGTTCGGGGAAGGCAAGGCCCGGGAACTTTTCATGGAGATGACGGGCCGGTTGGGTATCGGGGAGGGAGAAGCCGGGGCGGCTTTTGAAAAGGCCCTGGCGAAACAGCAGGCCTACTTTGACGCGGTAAAAACCATGGGCAGGGAGGCCCTGGAGGAGGCCCGCAAGGCGGATCGCCCGGTAATCGCCATTCTGGGCCGGCCCTACAATGCCTTTACCCAGGAAGCCAATATGGGCATCCCCCGTAAATTTACCACCCGGGGTTATTCCATCGTGCCTTTCGACATTCTGCCCTTCCAGGAGGAAGACATCTTCCCCAATATGTACTGGTACTACGGCCAGCAGGATGTAAAGGCGGCGAATCTCCTCAAAAAAGAGGATAACAT
>JAISWN010000013.1 GCA_031271075.1 Treponema sp. | reverse complement strand
TGTTCCGTCCTTTCGCTCTGGTCAAGGTTCGAATGATGCTCCAGCACGATCCGCCCGTTTTCACCGTAAGGATCAAGGATGTGACGAATGACTTCCGCGTTCTGATCCAGGATGGATGTATAAGGCGCGATGATAAAAACATGGTCTTTCCCGCAACGCTCGGCATGGACAAGGGCGTAGCGCAGGGATGCAAGCGTTTTACCCGCCCCTGTGGCCGCCGTCAGGGTATAGAAGTCGTCTTCCCGATCCGCGTATCCGGCGCAGCGGTCCGAAACCATACGACGTATTTCGTTTAGTTTTCCTTCCGTTGAAAGCCCGGCCAGATGATCCTCAAGCCGCCGGCGTAAAAGGCCCCAGTCGATCTTTGGGGCGGCATCTTCCCTGTTTACCGGAATATTCCGATCAAAGAGGGCGCTGGATCGCCTGTCCGCGTCGATAAGGCAGCTGGACAGGAAGCGGGCGGTAAGCCCCAGGTTGAAAAACCGGGCTTCCTTTATTTTGGTCATGGTAAGTTCCCCAAGCCTTGCCACGGTTCCAGAGATAAAATTATCATCGGAAAGTATTTCGTCAATTTTTTCCCTGATAGACGGATCAAGATTCGCCTCCGCTTCCTCCGCGTGGGTTTCTTCCTCTTTCTTTTCGAGCCGTTCGTAAAGTTTTGCCGTGCCGTCAGGTTTTATCACGTCCGGCAGGCCCGGGCCGTGGTGATACATGACGCAGGCGGCAAGAATTTGACCCACCAGTTCTTTTGAATTGTTGGATTCCCGTGTTATGATTTTGTAGAGAAACTGTCCGCCCGCGGCTCCGTGGTCTTCCTTACCGTCCCTTTTACCGTTTCTGTGTCGGTCTTCCAGGTAGGCTTGCCAAATTTTGGAAAATTTTCCTTGATCATGAACCATGCCTATCAGCCGGGCTGATTTTCCGAGGCCGACTTTTTTGCCAAACAATTCGGCAAGCATCGCCGTTTCACCCAGATGGGCTTCCAGGGTCTGGTATTCCGAATCCGAACCGGTTCTGTACCGGGCTTTGTAAATCATGGGCTATACTCCTTGATTATACATTCTCTATTATAAAACTATGATTCATATTGATCCTGGAGAAGACGGTATCCTTTCGTATGTACTGGTAACTCCCTACACAGTGGCGAAAAGCCGGACGGGCGGTGTTATTGCCAGGCTGCTTTCCCGGCTGGATCTGGAATTGGCGGGGGCACAAATGATCGCCCTGGACGAGGGGTTTGTAAGGGCCTACGCCGGGGCCTTGCGGGAAGAAAATCAGACCAACGACATTACCCTCCTGGCCGAATACGCGGAGCGGAATCTTCCGCCCTCGGGGGGCAGGAAACACCGCAGCCTGCTGCTCCTCTTCCGGGGGGAAAATCCCTGTGAAAAACTTTCCGCCATTTGCGGCCACCTGTACCCGGAACACCGGGAAATAGACGCGGTAACCGGGGAGAGTATCCGGGACACCTACGCGGATCTTATCATGTCCGGGGAAGAGCCCGGCAAGGTAAGTTATTTTGAACCCGCGGTTATGACTCCCCGTTACCAGAAATGGGCGGATCGGGATTTAGCACTCTTTGCGGACTTTTTGCGGGGCCAGGAAAACATCATCGAAAACATGGTATACCCGGATCCTTCAAAAATCGAACAGACCCTGGTGATCATCAAACCGGACAACTGGCGGTACGCGTCCTCAAAGCCCGGAACGATCATCGACATGTTCTCCCGTACCGGGTTGAGGATAGTGGGCATCAAGGTACACCGCTTTTCCCTGGCGGAGGCCCTGGAATTTTACGGCCCCGTAGAGGCGGTACTGAGGGAAAAGCTGGCCCCCCTGTTCGGGGAAAAAGCCAAGGAGATTCTGGAAAGGGAATTCGGCACCCCCTTAAGCGGCGAGGCGGGACAAAACCTTGTAGACTGTTTCGGGGCTGAATACGCCAAGGATCAGTTCTTCCGGATCATCGAGTTTATGTCAGGCAAACGGCCCGACTTTTGTCCTCCGGAAGACCGGGACAAGCCCGGCAGTGTCAAAAGCATGATCCTGGTCTACGAGGGGGAAGACGCGGTGAAGAAGATCCGGGATGTGCTGGGTCCCACAGACCCTCTCAAGGCCCCAGGCGGGACGGTACGCCGGGAATTCGGCAGCAACGTGATGATCAATACCGCCCACGCTTCCGACTCCCCGGAAAGCTTTGAAAGGGAACGGCGCATTGTCCGGACCGGTGAAAACTCCCTGGCCTCAATTATCAATGGGTACCTGGGAGTCCGTTAACCGGCCCCCAGGGCCTTCCCGCTTCCTTGAAAATTAGCCTTCCCCGTGGCATTATTCTCCCATTCATGAACCACACAAACCCGGCAAATCTTGCCATTATTGCGTGTCCCGGCGGGGAGGTTTTTGCCGATGAAGTGGTTTCCCATCTGCGGAAAGGCTACCGCCGGAACCTTGAGGCTACCGCCGCCGATATGGCCAGGCGTTACGGTATGGATAACGGGGAGGTTATCCGGCGGATCAACTTCATCAACCAGGCGGTAAGTTCCTATCATGTTCCGGGTAACCCGGGGGAGGTACGGGTTCCCCGCTTCAAGGTTCCCTCCCGCTTCACCATCTTTGCCAACGGGGAAGTGAAGGCGGAGATCCTGGAATCGGTTCGCGGCAGGGACATCTACATCTTCCAGGATGTGGAAAACCGTTACCCGGTGGACTTTAACGGGGGCGGCGAGAAGCGGATTCTCACGGTGAACGATCACCTGATGGCCATGCTGGTAACGGTAGACGCGGCAAAGCAGGCCGGAGCGGACCGGGTGACCGCGGTGCTGCCCATCTACCCCTACGCCCGGCAGCACAAGTCCAAGGGCCGGGAGGGGCTTACCGCCAGCCGGGTGGGGAAGATCCTGGAGTACCTGGGGGTGAACCGGATCATCACCCTGGATATCCACTCCCGGGATATCGGCAACTCCTTTGACCGGATGCGCCTGGAAAACCTTCACGCCAGTTACCAGATAATCCGTACCCTCTCCCGAATGGACGGGGTTTTGAGCGACGATTTTGTGGTGGTCTCCCCGGATACCGGGGCGGTAGACCGGAACAAATTCTACGCCACGGCCTTGAAAAAACCCCTGGCCCTGATCTACAAGGAACGGGACTATTCCCGGATAAG
>JAISWN010000352.1 GCA_031271075.1 Treponema sp. | reverse complement strand
GGCGAGAAATTCAGGCTTCAGGCGGAAAACCTGGTAGTGGGGAGCTTCCGCTTTGCCAGCGGAATTTTCGGCGCCCTTCACTTCAACTCCTCCAGCATCGGGAACGAAAAGCCCCAGATCACCGTATTCGGTACCGAGGGTATCCTTTACCTGCCGGACCCCAACCAGTTCGGCGGGGAAGTCAGGGCGGTTTTAAAAGGACACCCCGAGCCTGTTACCCTGCCCGGCACCCACGCCTTTTCCAAGAACAGCCGGGGCATCGGCCCCGCGGAACTGGCCTGGTCCCTGCGGAGCGGCCGCAAGCCCCGGACCAGCAAGGAGATGGCCTTCCACGGCCTGGAACTGCTCCTGGGGCTTTACAAAAGCTGTGAAACCCAAGAGTTCTACAAGATGACCAGTACCTTCCGGCGGCCCAGCCCCATACCCCGGGGATACCTGGATGAGAACTACGGTTCCTCCGCCGAGGCCGGTCTGGCGGTATAAGACGGCGCGCCTCTGTACACGGCCCGAAAGAGCCGGCCCGGGGGCGCGACGGATACTATGCCGATGCGTTTGCCGTCATTTACGGATACTTCCTCGTAAAAAGGTATCATCTGCGGGTGTACCTTGTCTCTAAAGACATGGAGAACCCATTCCTGGATATTGCTTCTCCGCAAGCCGGATATACTGCCGTCATCTTCGACTCCCAGCAGAATACGCCCGCCCTGGAGATTGGCAAAGGCGACAATTTCTTTTGCCAACTGTTCAGGACGAATATCGTCGCGTTTAAACTCAACGCCCGAATTTTCCCCGTTGCCGATTATTTCGAATAGTTCCGCTTTAAGCATACCATTACTCCTCTTTGCCCCGCCTCCGCAGCATCTCCGCCAGGGCCATGGCCTGTTTGTCCCGGCTTATGAAAAGCAACAGTATTCCTATCGCCGCGAAGACAAGCGCGGAGAGGGCGAAGGGAAGGCCGTAGGAGACAAGCCGGCCCCGGCCCGCAAAGAGGGCGGCGAGGCGGGGGCCGAGCGCCAGGATCGGCGCGGCTGCCAGGGCGGAGAAGATCGCCAGTTTGGCGGTGTAGGCCAGGGCTGAACGGAGGGCCCGGGCCACGGCGATACGGGGGTTTTTCCTGAGAAAGGCCAGGAGCAGGGCGCTGTTTACCACGCTGGAGAGGCTCAGGGCCAGGGCTATCCCGGCGCCCCTGAGTGGGCGGACCAGGAGGACAGCCAGGAGGATGTTTGCCCCAAAGGAGATTATCCCCGCCAGGGTGGGTGATTTGGAATCGCTCTGGGCGTAGAAGGCAGGGGCGAGGATGCGGTTCAGGGCGATAAAAAAAAGGCCCGGCATGTGGAAGCTGAGGGCGGAAAGGGTAAGGCGGACAGAGCCGTCATTAAAGCTGCGGTTCTGGAAGAGAAGGCGGATAAGGGTCTCCCCCTGGGCCAGGGTAAAAAAGGTAATGGGCACGGTAACCAGGGCGATAATATCCATGGCGGCGATGAGCCGCCGGTTGTAGATATCCCAGCGGGAAGATTTGGCGTATTCCGCCAGATCCGGAAGCAGCACGGTTCCGATGGAAACAGCGAAGACCCCCAGGATAAGTTCCTGGAGCCGCAGGGAGTACTGGAGGCTCGACACTATTCCTGTTCCCGCGTTCCGCGCCAGGGCGGTGGAAACCAGATCGTTGATCTGGTAAACGGCCATGCCGATAATGGTGGGCCCGATGAGGCGCAGGATCTTCCGGGCGCCGGGGTTGCCCAGGGCCCGCCTCAGGCTTACAAAAAAGAAACGCCGCCCCTCTTTCAGCACAAAGGGAAGCTGGATGGCCGCTTCCAGAAAGCCCCCGGCAAAAATGCCGATTGCCATTGCCCGGGCGGGGTTTTTGGTGAAGGGGGAGAGGCCGTAGGCGCAGAGGATAGTTACCAGATTAAGAACGATGGGGGCGATACCCGGGGGGGTGAAGATATGCAGGCTGTTGAGTATCCCCTGGAACAGAGCCGCCAGGGAGATAAAACCCAGGAAGGGAAACATAAGCCGGGTAAGAAAAACAGTCTCGTCGAATTCCTCCCTTCCGAAGACGGGGATGATCCAGGGGCTAAGGATTATTCCCGCCATCACCGCCAGGCTTACGAAGAAGGTAAGCATGGTAAAAACGCAGGAAAGGAACTCTTTTGTCTCTTTTCCGGCGGGGCTTTCGCTCGGCCCGGTTTTCTCTCCGCCACTGCCCCCCGCTTCAGCCAGGAGATATTCCTTGAAGGTAGGGATGAAGGCCACGGCAATGGAGCCTTCGGCAAAGAGGCGGCGGAAAAGGTTGGGGATCATGAAGGCCACGGAAAAGGCGTCGGAAAGGGCGCTGGTTCCCAGGAGGCTGGCCTTGGTCATCTCCCTAAGGAGCCCCAAGGCCCGGGAACCGAGGGTAAGGAGGGAAAGCATCGAGCCCTGGCGAACCAGGACCCGGCCGCTGGCCGCCGGCATCTCCCGGTCAGGCAGAGATTTTCCGGCCCATGAGAACGGCCCGGATCAGGTTTTCCGCGGCGAATCCCAGGTCCCTCCGGCTGTCCCGGATCATAGCATCGAGACTGGTCTGCCCGCAGGAGATGGACACGGCGTAATCGAAGGCGCCGAGCAGGGCCGGCGCTTCCCCCCCCAGGCCGCCGGAAAGCAGGGCCACCGGAAGACCCGCCTTGCGGGACTCCCTGGCCACCACCGAGCAGAGCTTGCCCCCGGCGGTCTGGCCGTCGGTCATCCCTTCCCCGGTAATCACCAGATCCGCCCCGGAGAGGCGGTCGAAAAAGCCCGCATATTTCATCACCAGCATGGCCCCGGATTCCATCGCCGCCCCCAGGCAGATCCGCAGGGCGGCGCCCACCCCGCCCGCCGCGCCGTCCCCGGGCTGCTCAACATCCTTCGCCAGGCCCGCCTTGATCCAGGCGTCTCCCAGTCTGGCAAGCCCCGCGTCAAGAACCTTTACCAACTCCGCTGTGGCGCCCTTTTGGGGGCCGAATATGGCGGAAGCCCCCCTGGGGCCCAGGAGGGGGTTGGTCACGTCACAGGCTACCTTGATCACCGTATCCTTAAGCCGCCTGTCCGCGCCGCTTGTGTCTATCGAAGCGATCTTCGCCAGGGCCTCGCCGCCCTGCCCGACAGGTTCGCCCTTTCCGTCCAGCAGCCTGAAACCCAGGGCGCTGATCATGCCGATACCGCCGTCGTTGGTGGCACTGCCGCCGATGCCGACGATAAGTTCCCTGGCCCCCGCGTCCAGAGCCGCGGAGATAAGCTCCCCCGTACCGTAGGTGCTGGCCTTTAGGGGGTTAAGATCTTCCCGTCTTACCAGTTCGATGCCCGAGGCGCTGGCCAGATCCAGCACCGCCACCCGGCCGTTTTCGATAAGCCCGAAAGCCGCCTCAACCTTGCCGCCCAGGGGGCCGCTTACCGGAACCTTGACGAAACGTCCCCCGGCGGCTTCCGTTACCGCCCGGGCCGTGCCTTCCCCCCCGTCCGCCAGGGGGATCTTGTATACCGCCGCCGATCTATCGGCCCGCAGTACACCCGCCTCAATCACCGAACACACGTCCGGGGCGCTCATGTTTCCCTTAAAGGAATCAGGGGCCACAATAATTTTCATCACTAATCACTCCGATAATTACTCTACGTATGGAGGGATTTATTTTCAAGGGCCGTATCCCAGGAGCCTGTGGGCTTTGGAACCGGCTTATGGCTTTGATCTTTGGCGGGCTGTTTCTGGTTATCCTTCCTTTCCGGGCTTTCCCCCAGAAACCGGCCGGAGGGGAGGGAACCGTCCTTCGCGCCCCGGAGAACGATCCCGCCGCGCCGGTCAGGCTTTTTGCCGATTATACCGGGCCCTATACCATGATCGAGATGTCCGACTGGTCCCGCTACGACAACGGGAAGTACATCGGTCATGTCTACCACGAAGTCCGGGCTTCGATAAAACCGGAAAAAACGGAAAAGCCGGATCCCCTTACAAAACCGCCGGGCCCCGGCGGGCTTCCCGGGAACTCCTTCCGCTACCGGGGGAATTTCTATGTCCTGGAAGAGACCCTGCGGGACATGCGCCAGAGCGCCAGGCCGGTGGACGAAGTTATTCCGGTTTCTTTTACCCTGGGCCGGGACGGAAGCCTCACGCTGGAGGAGGACAGGGGCTATCCCTCCCTCCGGGGTTTTCCCGC
>JAISWN010000329.1 GCA_031271075.1 Treponema sp. | reverse complement strand
ATTTGGGCGCATTTGCGGCGTAGAACGCCGCAAACCGGGCTTTCCGGGGCTCCGCTAAGCTCCGGCCCCGGCGCATTGCGCCGTGGCTGCTTCGCACCCCTCCAATCCCTTGCGCGGGGCTTTTCCCGTAAGCTTGCCTGGTAAATGTAAAATTCCTGCCATGTATAACGCTGCCCTTGTACTTTCTTTCAAAGGCTGGTAAAATATTCTTCTCAACAAGAGGCTAAAAGGAGCGTGGTAAGCATGCACGTCATGGAAAACGACCAGGGCGCGGTCCGGGCATTGTCTCCTGCTTTCTGTCCTGTTCCGTTTTTTCTGATTACCGCGCAAGCGGCATCTTTGGCTCCACCCGCAGTTTGCCGGCCTTGGCCGTGTTCCTGCGGAACGATGCTGCGTATTTCTTTGTTCGGGCCGGCCCGAAACCAACCGGGTTTTGGAACCGGCCCAAATATCAAATCTTAGTTCAAAGTTCCGTTCAGCCCTTCACTGCACCAATGGTGATGCCTTTGACAAAAAATTTCTGAAAGAAGGGGTAAATAATCAGAACCGGCAAAGCGCCGATAACCGCGATAGCCATTTTAATACCCGTAGCGGGCAGACTGGCGATGATCTCGCTGGCCTCCGCGCCGCCGGCGCCGCTTTTCATAAACTGTACGTCCTGAAGCATACGGTTCAAAATATTTTGTATGGAAAACAAGCGGCTGTCGGTAAGGTAGTAAAGCCCGTTTTTCCAGTCGTTCCAGTAACTGAGTCCGATTAAGAGAGACATGGTAGCTATCATGGGGGTACTCATGGGAAGAACGATGCTGAACAGGGTACGCCACTCTCCCGCCCCGTCGATACGGGCGGCCTCTACTACGGCGTCGGGTATGTTGGTGGACAGGTAGGTCCTCATCATGATGACGTAAAAGGCGTTGAGCAGCAGGGAAGGAATGATAAGGGCCCAAAGGGTGTTACGGATATGAAAGTAACGGGTATACATGATATAGGTAGGGACAAGGCCCCCGTTAAAAAGCATGGTAAAAAATATAAAAAAGGAAATTACATTGCGGCCCAGAAATTCCTTCCGGGAAAGGGGATAGGCCATAAGGGTGGTAAGCAGCAGGGAGACGGAAGTGCCGATGGTGGTAACAAATACGGTGATGCCGTAGGCCAAACCTATCTTGCCGCTGTTCCGCAGGATATATATATATGAATCCAGCCCGAATTGTTTTGGAAAGAGGGAATAACCGTTTTGTATCAAGGATTTTTCCTGGGTTAACGAAGACATAAGCAGAAGGGCAAAAGGAAAAATACAACAGGCCGCCAGAACCGACATAAACAAATAGGCAAAAAAATAAAAACTACCCTTCTTCTCTACCATAACCTGCCATCCCTTTGGGGTAAAAATAAAAACAGCAAAACAGCCAAATATCCCTCTAACCCGGCTCCTTTGCTAAAAAAGCGAATTCTCCTTATCGATCCGTGAAACGACATAATTCGTTCCCATTACCAGCAGGAACCCTACCAGGCTTTGGTATACCCCCGCGGCAGAGGACATGCCGATGTCGTTGAGCCTGATGAGCCCGCGGTACACATAGGTATCGATAGTGTTGGTAACATCATAAAGAGGCCCGGCATCCATGGGAACCTGATAAAAAAGGCCGAAATCGGAATAAAAAATCCGGCCGATGGCGAACAAGGTCAGGGTGATAATAACCGGGGTAAGGCAGGGGATCGTTATGTACCGGATCTGCTGCCAGCGCGACGCGCCGTCTATTACCGCCGCCTCATAGTATCCGTGATCAATACTGACAATAGAGGCAAAATAAATGATGCTGTTGTATCCAAGGGACTTCCAGATATGAACAGTGATAAGTATGGCGGGCCAGTATTTCGGCTCCGAATACCATTGAATGGAACTCTTCCCCAAAAAACCAAAGATCCCTTTGTTGATAAAACCGGACTCAACGGAAAGCATGGCATAGACCAGATAGCTGACCACCACAATGGAGATAAGATAGGGCAGCAGAATAATTGTCTGAAAAAAAATCTTGGCTTTTTTGGAACGGATTTCGTTGAGCAGAATAGCAACGGTAATTGCCAGCACGGTTCCTAAAACGATAAAAACAAAATTGTAACCCAGAGTATTGCGGGTGATAATCCACGCATCCTTGGTTTTAAAAAGGTATTCAAAATTGCTTAACCCTACCCATTTGCTGCCCAGTATTCCCCGTATCCAGTTGATGTTTTTAAAGGCAATGATAATACCGGCCATGGGAATGTAGTTATTGACAAAAAAGTAGATTATCCCCGGCAATACCATGAAATACATAGGAACACACCGCTTGAACCGGCGGAATTTCTCGTGGTTTTTAGGGGCTTTTGTTGTTACCATTCGATTTCCGTCCTCACTTTTAAAGAGGGACCGCCTCTTGCAGTTTGTTTAACAATTGAGATTTGTCTAACAATTGCAATTTGTTTAACAGGCAGGCCCCTATAAAAATCAACCTTTCTTCCGCACTCTTACTTGCCGGCGGCTTTACGCCAGGCGTTCAATTTCTCCTGCTTGTCCTTGATGATATCATCAATGCCCGCGGCTTTCAATTCTTGAATAAAACGGGGCAGGGTCGTTTCCGGGTCTACCGCGCCGCACATGAGGGCTTTATGGTATTTACCCATCACGTTGGTACAGGCGGTAATCTGGTTTTTTACGTCCGAGGAATCCCAGGAGAATCCAAAGGCGTTGGATTTAAGGGCGGTCTCGTTGAACTTGCGGGTAACATCCCAATAATCCGGAGGATTCCCTTCCCACACATGACCCACAAACTGGTTGCCCCACATCCACCCTCCTGATGGCCGGTATTTGGTATTGATACCGTCAACTCCCGGAGGATATTTGATGATACTCTGCCCGTTACTGGCGGGGCCGGCTTTTACATAATGTTTTCCTTCCAGGCCGTAGATCATCAGGTTCACCAAGGTGGGATCGGTATACATCAGGTTAAGCAGTTTCATGGCCGCCTCCGGGTGTTTGCTCGAAGACGCGATGCCCCAGGCGTTCATAATGACATAAGAAGTAACGGCAAAGGACGGCACAATTTCGGAGACGACAATTTCCGTCCCGTAGTTTGTGGTTTCCTGCACGTTAAAATAGGGCTTAAGATTCATAAAGCCCCCAAAAGCCCTTCCCGCTCCCATCATAACACCAACGCTCTCGGAGTTGGAGATACCGTCCTGCATGATAAGGCCCTCAAGATACCACTTCCGCATGGTAGTAACGAAGTCTTTATAAAAGCTGGTTTCAAAAAGGTTAACCACCTCCCAACTGCGGCCTTTGTCCATCAGGACCCCGATGGGGGTAACCATGTCGCCCAGGGGATCCCAACCCCAGTTGCGGACCAGCTCCCCGTTGGAAGGAACCACACAAACCAGATTCGGTTCATTTTTGTGGACGATGGTAAGGGCGTCATGGAGTTGATCCAGGGTGGTGATATTCGCGTAATCAATGCCGTATTTATCGCAGATATCCTTGCGCATCTCAAATCCGTAGGCGCTGGCCAAATCTCTCCCAGTGGGCAGCCCGTAGAGCACATTGTTTATCCTGCCGCAGTCTATGTACTCCTTCCCCATCTGTTCCACAATGCCCTGACCGTATTTGGCGAGGAGATCGTCCAGGGGAATGACCTGGCCGTTGTTCGCCACCGTAAAGAGAGGCGTCATATAGACCGGCAGGATATCCACCCCCTGTCCCGCGGAGAGGAGCAGGTTCGTCTGCTGCACATAGTTCCCGTAGGTGATAAAGGTAAGCTTAATTTTAACGTTTAACTTCTCCAGCAGGTAAGCGTTAATAGCGTCTTCAACTTCATGACTGCCCTCTTTACCCGCGGAAGCCATCATGATGACATCCAGAGTAACCAGATTCTTCTCCCGTAGCGAGTCGGAAGTCGGTGAAGAAACTGAACCGCTTTTCTGACCACCCCCACCGGCAAAAACCGCTCCCGCGGACAAAAGCAAAATCAGCGCCCGGCACATAAAAACCTTGACATCTTTCATACGATTCCTCCTGAATCTACCCAGTATGATACGAGCCTGTGGTTGTGTCAATGAAAGGGTACGCCCCCAGCCTAAAAATCCCCAAAACGGTAAAACCGCAGATCAAGTTCCCGGGCGGTACGGAACAGATACTCAAGCCGGCGGGGGCTGATTCCCCAATCGGCATTGTCGGCGATGGCGTGGGAGGTCAGGGCGATGAGGGAATCCCCGCCGGTAAACTTGAGGGTTCTGAGCATCATTGCTACGGCGGCCTCGAATTCTTCATCAGTCTTGTAAGTGATGTTATCTATCGACATGGAGACGATATACCCCGCCTCAAGGGTTTGCCGGTTGTAGATCCGGTAACGCACCCCGAAGCCCCGCTGTATGGCAAAGGTATCGGTCAGGGTTTCCCGCATCCAGGGTTCGGAAAAACCGAAGGGGTAGGCGAAGGACCGCAGTGGTATTCCCGCTTCCCGGTAGCCGTTCACCGCCTCTGTGGTTTCCCGGTAGAATTGCTCCCGCGAAACCCGCAGTAAATTGAGGTGGTTCATGGTGTGGTAACCGATATCATGGCCCCGGTTCAGGGCCTCGGTACAAAAGGGGAGAAGTCCCCCATAACGAAAAAGGTAACCTTTACCCCGTAACGGTCAAGAAGATCAAAATGGCTCCGCCATTGGTCTTCATAGTCATCATCCAGGGAGAGGAGTATCCCCGAATCGTCCTGGGGGATATTCCAGAGGAGGGTGCCCTGCCGGGATTCGCCGCCTCCGGCCTCCTGCACGGAAAAATCGATCTCCCAAAGGGAGGGGGAGGCGGGCCGGGCTTTCGCCAGATCGTAGAGGATCTCATAGCCTTCGGCCTCGGCTCTGACGGTAATCGTTCCCTCCTCGTCCTGCAGAAAATACTTTGCCAGCCCCGGATCGTTGTCCCTGACCCGGCGGACAAGCTGGTCAATCAGGGGCGGCGGCAAGGCCGGGCCGGATGCGGGATCCTTGGGGACCGGGTCGGCCGGGCCGCTCTGGGGGGCCTTGTCCCAGGCGGCGCGGAGAGGGGGGCGGGTAGCGCAGGATACGAAGAGCCCCGCCAGGAGGAAAAGAAAAAAAGACCACCGGAAGAATTTTCGCATTTTTATATGTTAACCCCTCCTGCCGATCTTTTTAAGTACCTCAAGCTGATACTCCGCCGCCTCCGCCAGATCCCGGTACATTCCGGCGGAGGATTCAAGGTAGCGGACAAAGGGGCCGGGGTCTCCGGCGGCATCCCCGGCGTTTCCTTCCGCCCTGCCCGCTTCCCGGGGGGGGAAGAGGAAGCCCGCCACGTCCTTAACCTCGCTCTTCCTGATTGCCCCAAGGGAGGCGTCCAGTTTCCCCAGCAGCCTTTCCCGTTCCGCCCTGCCCAGGCCCCTTGCCGGGGACTTCCCGCCGCCTTCCCCTTCCGGGGCTCCCTTGCCGGGGCCCAGGGCCTGCCGGGCCAGGGATGCGGCGTTCCGGGCTTCCCGGGCGATTTCCTCCAGCCCCTCAAGAAGCCGGGATTCGGCAAGCTCGTAGCGTTCCGCCCGGGTCCGGGCCTTTTCGGGGCTGAAAAAGTCCCGCCTGACAGCCTCAATCTTCTCAAGCCTTTGATCGATTTCTTTCCGCCGTTCCGGAAGGGACAGCAGGGCTTCCGGGGAGGCAAGCTCCAGACCGGGAATGGCAAGGCCGCCGGGGGAAAGGCTGTAGCCGCGGGTTGCCGGGTATTCCCGGAAGCGGTTTTCAAACCAGGCGGCGTAAAGGGAGAGCCGCCGGTCCGTAAGGACTTCCCCGCCCCCGGCCGCCGGAGCCGTCAGGGGCTGCCCGTCCCGCAGGGCCCGGACCGACCAGGTTTCCGCGGGAAGGCGGCGGCCCGATTCGGCGTGGGACCGGGTTTCAAAGAGGGCCCCCCGGAAGTGGGTCTTGAGTCCCGGAAAGGAAAGATCCAGGCCCCCAATCCAGACAGCCGGGGCGCCCAGGAGCCGGGCGAAATCCCAGGCACTGGTTGCCACCGATCCTCCCGCCCCCAGGGCCCCCTTGGGATCTACCCGGTCTTCAATAAAGCGGCCCAGGGGGAACAGGGAGCGGCAGAGGAAGCTGCCCCGGAAGGGGTGGCGCAGCACCGGGGGATAGACCGCCGACTCGGCGATAAGCCAGGTTCGTCCCGCGGCGGAACGGTCCAGGTGGCGGGCGTTCCAGTATTGGGGGTCTACCACTACGGCGAAATCAGGGTCTATCCCCCGGGAGAGGATGAAGCGGAGGCTTGTGTCCACCGCCACTATGACGCAGCGTTTCCGTATTTCTTTTAAGAGGGGCCCGGCCAGATCCAGGGAAGGCCCCGCCGCGGCCAGGAATACGGGGATACCGGGGGGGGCGTTTCCCGCCGGGTCCTCCCCATTGCTCCCCGCGCCTCCGGCAAGAAGCCCTTCCAGCCCCCCGATGCCGGGAACATCCCGGATGGCCTCCAGGTTCCGGGCCAGGTTCCGGACCCAGCGTTTGCCGAAACGCCGCAGGGTAGCCGCGTTCACCTCGTCCCGGCTGGTCCAGGCGCGGATCCGGCCCTCAACTCCGGCGTACCAGTCCGCGTCCAGATCCGTAAGGGCGCGGTTTTTCAGAATCTCCGGCGGGGCTCCCGTTCCTCCGGGGCCGGCAAACAGGGAGAGGGCGCCGCTTACGGCCCCGCCGCTTCCCCCCACCACAAAGACGATCCGGTTTTCCGAGAGGAATCTGTCCAGATTCCGGGTTTCCAGGGCCTTTTTCAGAATTTCCCGCCGCCGCTCTACCACCACCAGGGGTCTTCCCGGGGCCCGTTCCGCCGCCGCTTCGGCGGTATAACCCAGGCCGAAGCCAAGGATCACCACCGGCCCGCCCGCCCCTGCCGCCGGGCCCGAAAGGGGGAGGGTTTCGGCAAGCCGGCGGGCCTCCCGGACCGGGTCCCGGGCCGAGTGAACGTAACGCCCCCGGAAAACCAGGGTGGGAGACCGGGAAGCGGCGGTTTCCACCCGGAGTTCCCGCTCTTGCGGTTTTTCCCCGCCCAGCGCCTCCCCCCCAGTCCCCCCGCCGGGTTTTGCCAGCTCCTCCGCCAGGCCGGGGAAGAACCGGGAGAGGAGGGAAAAATCGGAACTCATTCAAATTCCAGGTGTATGATCATCCCCGGCTCCACCGGAGCGCCCGGTTCGGGACTCTGCCGGCGGACCCAGCCTTCCCCCTCCATTTCGATCTGCACGTCGTCCCGCAGGAGGAGGGGGAGGAGCGTCCGTTTGGAAAGCCCGGAAAAATCCGGGACATAGGCCCCTATCTCCGGCGGCCGTTCCAGGGGCAGGGTAACCGCCGGGGAATGGCTTTCCTGGGGGTTGCGGCCCCGGGGGATGCCCAGGTAATCCACCAGGGCTTCCGCGGCCTGCCGGACAGGCGGGGCGGCGATACGGCCCCCCAGGTACTCGCCCCGGGGTTTTACGATGACCAGGTACAGGATCAGGGAAGGGGACTCGGCGGGAAGCAGGGCCATACAGCTTGCGATAAAATCCATGTCCGAATAGGCCAGGGTAACCGGGTTGATGATCTGGGCGGTGCCGGTTTTAACCGCCAGGGAAAGATCCTCCACGTTGGCCCGCCAGCCCGTGCCGATTTCGGAGGTAACGTCCACCATGTAGGATCGGATGGCCCGGGCGGTTTCGGGCTTGATGATCTGCCGGGCTTCCCCGTTGGTCCATTCCCGGACGTTTTTGCCGTCGGCGGAGACGATCCGGGAGACCATCCGGGGGGGAACCAGGAGGCCGTCGTTGGCGATGGCGCCGGCGGCCTGGATCATCTGCAAGGCCGAGACGGCGATTTCCTGCCCCATGGCGATGGTCGGCTTGGATCTTTCCGACCAGCGTTCAGCCGGGCGGAGGAAGCCCGCGGTCTCCCCGGGGTTTCCCGCCCCGGTACGGGCCCCGAACCCGAAGTCCCTCAGCCCCTGGTAAAACGTTCCCGCCCCCATCTGATCCGCCGCGTAGGCCGCCCCGGCGTTGCAGGAATAGACGATGATGTCCCTGGCCTTGACCAGGCCGTGGGCGCCCAGGCAGTTGATCAGGATCCGCTCCCCCCGGTTGGTTACCCTTTCGTAGTGCCCGTTGCAGAGGAAGGCGCTGTCGGCGGATATGCTTTCCCCGTCCAGGAGGGATGCCAGGGAAAAGATCTTGAAGACCGAGCCGGGCTCGTAGGCCCAGATAGCCGGCCTGTCCATCCGGGAATTGTCGTCCGAAAGGCGGATGTCGTTGGGGTCAAAGCCGGGAAGGGAAGCGGAACCGAGAATTTCCCCGGTCCGGGGATCCATGGCCATAAACATCACCGCTTCCGCCCGATTCTCCCGGAGGGTTTCCCCGGCTATCTGCTCCAGGATGTACTGGACGTTGGAGTCGATGGTCAGGATCACCTGGCTGCCGGCGCTGCTCCCGGCCTGGGGAACCAGTTCCGATTCAAAGGCGTACTCGATCCCCGCCAGCCCCTTGTTGTCGTCCCCCACAAAGCCTACGATCTGGCTGGCCAGGCTCCGTTCCGGGTATATCCGCCCCCGGATCGGCTCGATCCCGATACCCTTCAGTTTCTCCTCCTCCCGGGCGGCGTCTATCATCCTGATAGTGGATTCGTCTACCTGTTTTTTCAGGTACACAAAATCGGTGGGGGAGTGGGTTATCCGATCCCGGATTTCCCCGGGGGACATTTCCAGAATGGGGGCAAGATCCTCGCTCACCCGATCCGGATCGTCAATCTCCGGCCGCCAGGCGCTGATATTGGCAAGCCTTGTCTGGAGGGCCAGGACCCGCCCGTTCCGATCCAGGATGGAACCCCGTTCGGTAAAGCGGTCCGTGCGGAGAGGTTCCGGCGTCCCCCCCCCTCCGAGCATGAGGTAGGCGTATTTTATCAGTACCCCCAGGGCCGTCAGGGAGAGAAGAACAACAAAAAAAACAAAACGCCACTGATGGCGGTTCGGCGGCGGGGAAGGGGAGCCCTTCATTTAACCCCCAGAACCTTTCCGATGATATTGTCCGTATCCACCGGGCCGTAGGACCGGGAGTCATAGGATTGCAAACTGTTATCTCCCAAGGCGATAAATTCCCCCATTCCGGCAAATCCGGCGCAGCGTTTCACCACCCGCTGGCCTTCGGGGGTGTAAAAAACAAGCACGTCCCCAATCCCCGGCGCGGACCAGCGCCACAAGTAGGATCGGGCCCAGGGCAGCCTGAAGCCGTAGGCCAGCCGGCTTACCACCAGCACATTTCCCGGCCGTATGGCCGGCTCCATTGAACTCCCGTCGGCGATAACTAAATCAAACAGAAACAGTTTCATGGCAACAGCGGTAACAAAGGCCCACAGAATCGCCTTGTTCATGGTAGCCCAAGTATAATGATTAGTAAAAATCATGTCGATAAACCAGTATTGTGATGGATCTTATCGTTGATCAGCGTGTTTATAATCAGAATGGCTCTCTCTTTTCCCGCAATAATTCGTGTCGTCAAAAGTCCAAGCGCCGCCCCGCTGTCAGCCCGGCCTGGCGGATAAAGCAGAACCCCGCGTATATACCCCGATCCCGCTTCCGGGGCCCTTCCTTCCTGGCCCGGCTGTGTTCCCTGTTTGACCGTTTTACGGCGCGCCCGGGTTCCCGGAATTTAAACTTTCCCAAAAGGGGAAAATCGGCCAAAGGCGCCCGCCCGGCCCCGGCAGTTCAGGCGGCGCCCTCAGTCCGGCCTGGCCCCCTACAGGCCGCCGCCGGCTTTAAGGACAGTCCGGCTCAGGCGAAACGGAAGGCCCCGGCGGCGGGTTTCCCCAAGACCCTCCGGGGGATTCTGAAAAGCCTCCCCCTTCCGGCCTTCCTGACCGCCGTCTTTTCCCTCTGCGTCTTCTTTGCCGTACTGGACTGGGAATCCCCTTCCCTGGTTATGCTTTTCCGGGGGCCCGGCCTCCTGGAACCGGGACCGGTAAAACCGGCGGAAGACGGCCAGTCCGAACAGAACCTGGCCTCCTATGTGGGCTTCGGCCTTTCATCCTCCCGGGAAGGGGAAGAGGAAATACCCCTGGATCTGATGGAGACCTTTTCCTGGGAAAGCTACCGGGTCAGGCGGGGAGACACGGTCTCGGGAATAGCGGCGGATCGCCACATTTCAATAGACGCCATTATCGCTTCCAACGGGATAGCCAATGTTAAACGGCTCCGGGAAGGGGAAACCCTGCGGCTTCCCAACATGGACGGAATCCCCTACACGGTAAAGAAAGGGGACAGCGTCACGAAAATTTCCGGCGCCATGGGAGTTCCCATGGAAGCCATCCTGGACGCCAACGATATCCAGGACGATACCATTGCCCAGGGAACGGTGCTTTTTATTCCCGGCGCCCGGATGAAGCGGGAAGAACTTAAATTGGCCATGGGCGATCTCTTTGTCTACCCAATCCGGGGACGGCTCACCAGCTCCTTCGGCTGGCGGAACGATCCTATCAGCGGGGTCAGGCGGCATCACGCGGCCATCGATCTTGCAGCCCCCATGGGTACGCCCATCAAGGCCGCCCAGGACGGTAAGGTTTCTGTGGTGGGCGTTAATCTCACTTACGGCCGCTTCGTTATTCTGGAACACGGCGGCGGGTATCAGACCATGTACGCCCACATGAGTGTAGTTTCGGTAAAACAGGGGACTTCCGTTATTCAGGGCTCTAAAATAGGGGAAGTAGGCAGCACCGGTTACAGCACCGGCCCCCATCTCCATTTCGCGGTGTACAAAAACGGAAAGGCGGTTAATCCGCTTGAATTCCTTAACCAATAATTTTAGAATGACCAAGATACAGAATTGGCCGAGGGGAGAACATTTATGCGCAATCTGGTACTTATTCTTATCGCCCTTATCGCGGTGGTTACCTTTATCAGGGCTTTTGATAATTCGGAAAATGAAATTTCCCCCCGAATTCCCGAGGCTATCCTGGAATTCGATACCAAGAGTTAAGAAAGTATAGTACAATAGTTTTATGATGTCCGGCAATGATACCGTAACAATTCCCGGTAATTTGTCTTTTGAGACTATGCTGGATGATGTCTGCGGCAGGCTTTGGGATCGGAAGGTGAGTTATTCTCTCAGGCGGATTCGGGAAATGGACGCCGCGCTCGCGGTACTGGAACGGGAACTGGATGAAATGATCCTCCGGGGAAGGGCTCCGTCCCGGCGCTCCGGGGCAGGGGTTTCGCGGGATCGGCCAGGATGAAAACCAAACCGGCAAGGCTGTTTTTCGCGGGGCTTGTACTGATCTTCGCGGTTCCGCCCCTTGCCGCGAAAGTAACGTTTACGGGCCTGGATCTGTCCGAGGATAACCGGCTTCTCTTCCGGGCCGATTCGGCCCTGGACGGCGCGGCGATCCAGAACGCCCTGTTTATCTCCCGGCTTACGGATCTAAGGCTCCGGCAGATCACCGCCTTTCCGGAAAAGATGGAACTCCTGGCAAACGGCAGGGTTTTACAGGTACGGAACGCTTTCGGCGCCCTGCGGATACCCCTTTCCGGCGGGCTTCCCCGGGAAGTTCCGGGTTTTCCCAGCTTCACCTCGGGAAGCCCCGTAGCCGGCGGCCGGGTGGAGGACATGGCGGCCTCGGCGGACGGCCGCTGGCTCCTCTACGTGGAACCTGAAACCATCGCCTACGGGAACCTGATCCTGCTGGATACCCAGTTGGGGGAAAAGCAAACCGTAGCTAAAAATGTGGACCGGCCGGATCGTTTCTTCCCCGCCTGCTGGAGCCCCGATTCCCGGGTCTTTGTCTATGCCCGGGCCGGAAAGCTCTACTACTACCCCATAAGCGCCTCCCAAACCGTCCCGGCGGACGAGCGGTACCGGCTTATCGGCGACGGGGCCATCAATTCCGTTTCCTGGGGAAATTCGGGGGATTTTTTCTACATCAGGGGCAGTACCGTCTTCCGGGCCCGGGGCTCGGAACTCTTTGCCCGGGCCATATACGCCGACTTTCTTGAGATTGGCGCGGTGGCGGGAAAGATCCCCTTCGATTTCGACAGCAACTTCGATTCTTTCTGGATTGCCCCGGATTCCCGTTCCATTCTTTTTACCAAGGGAGGGCGGAACGTCTTTTACTACCCCCTGGAAATGGACGATTTCAGCGTCTCCGAAGCGGCCCTGCCCTACCTGATGCTTCCCCAGTCCTGTTACCAGATTCAGGTACTCTGGCCCCCTTCGGGCCCCCTTACCCTGCTGGCCTCGGTCCTGAGGAAGGAAGGCCGGGCCACTATCCTCTACCGGCTCAGGAACGAGGCGGGGGGAATGTCTTTTACCCTTCTGGAGGAGCCGGCGGGCCCCAACGCCGCCCTCTCCCCGGACGGTTCCCGTGTCCTGTGCTGGGGTGAAAAGGGGATCGTCCTCTACGATTACGCCGGCTGGCGTGTTCTGCGAACCATCAGCGCAAGCCCCGCCGTCTCCTGCCTCTGGATAAACAACGGGGAATTTGTTACCGGGGACGATCGCCGCATCGAGCGGAAGAGCCTCTCGGGAGCCGGCAGCCTGATCTGCCTTGCCGGGGCGGAGAAGTACGGTTTCGAGGAAGAGAGCGGGCGTATCCTTGCCCTGGCCGGAGGCTCCTGGTTCGTTACCAACGGCTCGGATTCCTGGGCGGCCCTCTCCGCGCCCCTCCTGCGGCCCCCTTCCCAAGTCTCGGGGCGTTACCGGGTATACCTGGAACCTCAAACCGCCGGGCCCTACACGAATCTCCCCATGGTACGGAACACCGCTTCCGTGGGAACCGCCTCTCTCCTGCCCCCGGTCCAGTACAAACGGGAAGACCCGGCGCCGGAAACATTCCCCGGCGGAGATCTGTTTACCCACGGCCTGCGTACAGGGCTGCGGGAAGTGGCCCTCTGTTTTGACCTTTACGACGATCTTACGGGCTTACCCTTTGTGCTTGAGGCATTGAACCGCTTCGGCTTTAAGGCGACCTTTTACCTTAACGGGGAGTTTATCCGCCGTTACCCCCAGGCCGCGGGGATCATCTCCGAAACGGGGCATGAGGCGGCCTCCATGTTTTTTGCCCCCATCGACCTGTCCGATTCCCGCTACCGGATAGGGGAGGATTTTATCGCCCGGGGCCTGGCCCGGAACGAGGACGAATTCTACCAGGCCAGCGGCCGGGAACTCAGCCTCCTCTGGCACCCCCCCTACTACGCCGCCTCCGCCGAAATAATCTCCGCCGCCTCCAAGGCCGGCTACCGCAGTTCCGGCAGGGACCTGGACCCCACGGACTGGCTGAGCCGGGATGACGCCTACCGCCTGGGCCTTTCCCAAGCCTCCGCCGGCGAAATGATTGACCGGATCGTGGAACAGAAGCGGGCGGGCTCCGTCATCCCCGTCCGGCTGGGCATCCTTCCCGGCGGCCGTTCGGACTACCTCTACCTCCGGATCAACGTCCTCCTGGACGCCCTGGTCCGGGAGGGCTACCGGGTAGTCCCCGTGTCCACCCTGATGGAACACGCGAAGTAGGGCCGCCCTAAGCCGCCGCTTGACATATTTTCCTCACCTTGGTATTTTTTTTAACATGCTGAATGAAAGAAGACCGGTTTTGGTGAATATCCGCCATACAGGGCATCAAATGTACTGCATCCTCTTTTTTGTTGCGCCGCGCATTGTTACCCCCCCCCCCCCCCCCCCCCCATTCTGATTTTGGCAGAAAAATGATTTCCCGGAGAGTTTCATGAGAAAAGGTCCGTTCGCCGCGGAGAACGCGCGGCATGGTGTTGGCGCTCATTTTCACAGTTCCCGCCTGGGTGATATTGTCAGGTTTTTCGGCAGACAGGGCAAAATATTGTCGGCCATGCTGGAACGGGGGCGTAAAACATCCACCGTACTGGGCGCGGTTTCGGTAAAGAGCGAGGTCCTGCTGTACCCCCCCGGCGAGCTTTCTTCGGTCCGCGGCAAGGCCACGGATGAACTTATTCAAAAGGCCAGGGCCAGGGGGGCCGACGCGGTGGTTAATATCGCCATGGACGTGAAAAGATCCCTTAACGCGAAAACAAATATCGAGACCGTTACTGTCGAGCTGACGGGCTTAGCCGTAAAGATAAACACGAGCTGGTACCCTGACTAGGGAAAAACCGGCCCCCGGGCCGTTTCCCTATGCGGCTGATTTCATACAAAAATGTATGAAATTTACCGGAGTAGGGCAAATGTAACATTTTAAGAACATTTTTGCCGGTTTTTTTACAATTTTTTCGGCATTTCATGACTATTTGCTTGACTATTCTTCCGATTCATTATAAAAATTCTTTCAATAAGAACCAAAGTAAATACTTGGCTAATCGGAAAACTCGGAAAAGTCTTGGTATGCGCTTTGAAATTAAGAAGAAGGAGAAGGATATGCGAAAAACGGTTTTTTGGAGTCTCGTAGCCCTTGCCCTGCTGGCCTCCGCGCCGGTTTGGGCTGGCGGCGGCAAACAGGGACAGGCTGGCGCGGCCCCCGCGGGTCCGGTGAGTATCCCGGCGGGCCAGTCGGTTTCCCAGAACACGGACATTACCGCGGCGGTAACGGTGGATTTTACCACCATGGATCCCCAGGATACCAGCGACACCCTGTCCGGGGGTATCCAGCGGCTCATCATGGACGGCCTTTTCGGTTTTGACGACGACATGAAGGTTATAAACCTGCTGGCGGAAAGCTACGCCGCCAACGACAACGCCACCGAATTCACCTTCACGCTGAAAAAGGGCATCTCCTTTACCGACGGGACCCCCTGGGACGCGGACGCCTTCATTGCCAACATCAAAAAATGGGACGATAAGTCCATGCGGCTCAAGCGGACGGCCCTGCTTTCGGACGTCATCGACACCTGGGAGAAGATCAACGCCAACACGGTAAAGATAAAGCTCACCGGGCCTTTCGGCGCCCTTATCCCCACCCTGGCCCATCCCGCCTGCGTCATCATGAGCCCCAAACAGCTTGCCAAGGGGGTTGAGGTCTGCGCCAACCAGCCCGTGGGTACGGGGCAGTACGAATTTGTGGAGTGGACCCGGGGGGATCACCTGACCATCAGGCTGAAGAAGGACTGGTGGGGCTACGATTCCGCCCGGACCGGCGGCAAACCCCTGGCGGAGAAGGACGCGGGCTTCAAGTCCATCACCTTCAAACCGGTGCCGGAGGGGGCTACCCGTACCGCCATGGTGCAGGCCGGGGACGCCAAGATCATGTGGACGGTTCCCCCGGAAAGCATCAAGGTCTTGCAGGCGGATCCCTCCCTTACCGTGGGGGTACGCCGGAGTCTGGTAACCTACTACCTCTGGCTGAATAACCAGAAGAAGCCTTTCAATGACAAGCGGGTACGCCAGGCCCTGAACTACGCCCTGGATCGCAACGCCCTGATCGCGGTAGTGGAAAACGGCATCGGCAGTGTGGCCAACGCCATCATCGGCCCGGACACCCAGTTCGCCAAGGAGATGCCCCTTATCCCCTACGATGTGGCAAAGGCAAAGCAGCTTCTGGCGGAGGCGGGCTACCCCAACGGCTTCAGCACCACCATCATGGGCCCCAACACCTCCACTAATACCAAGACCTTGGAATTCTTCCAGCAGCAGTACGCCCAGCTTGGCATAACGATCCAGAACAAGCTGATGGAAAGCGCCATCACCAACCAGCGGGTACAGGACGCCACCGGCCCCGGTTCGGAAGTGGAGGTGGAAATGTACCTTTCCGGCTGGTCTTCCTCCACCGGGGACGCGGACTGGGCTATCCGGCCCCTCTTCGCCACCGCAAGCTTCCCTCCCCTGAACTACAACCTGGGTTACTACTCCAACCCCAAACTTGACGGGCTTATCAGGCAGGGCCTTGTCTCGGCGGACGATGAAGTGCGCCGCAAAGCCTACTCGGAGGCCCAGGATATCCTGTGGGACGAACTGCCCGTAGTCCCCCGGCATATCGCCAACATCGCCTGGGTAACCACTAATAAGATCATCAACGTGAGCAACTTCCCCGACGGGGCCATCAACCTGCGGGCCGGCCGTATGGCGCCCTAAGAGGCTTGGGATCTAGGAGGGCCTTGTTTCACCGGGCTGCGGGTCACGCAAGCCCGGCGGGAGGGGCCTTTTTTATGTTAGTCCGGTTTTCCAGGAGTCTCGCCTATGTTCAGGTACATTATAAAACGGCTTATTGGCATGCTGCCCACCCTGTGCTTGATCACCATCTTTGTCTTTTTCTTCGTGCGGATGCTCCCAGGAGATCCGGCCCGTATGCTGGCCGGCCCGGACGCCACCCTGGAAGACGTGGAAAATACCCGGCGCAACCTGGGGCTGGACAAGCCCATCTTGGTTCAGTTCTTTAACTACATCGGCGGGATACTCCGGGGGGACTTCGGCATTTCCCTGCGGACCAAACAGCCGGTCTCCGCGGAACTGGGTATGCGCTTCAGGAACACCTTCGTCCTGGCCTTAACGGCCATCGCGTGGAGCAGTTTCCTGGGCATCACCGTGGGGATCTGGTCGGCCCGGCACCGTTCCAAATGGCAGGATTACGCGGGAATGACCTGGGCGGTGTCCGGCATCTCCATGCCCAACTTCTGGGTAGGCTTCATCCTGATCATGCTCTTCTCGGTGCGGCTCAGATGGCTGCCCACCACCGGGGCGGGCTCTTTCCGGAACCTGATCCTCCCGGCAATCACCCTGGGAACCAACATCTTCGCGGTGATCGCCCGGTTCACCCGATCCTCCCTCCTGGAGGTACTCAAGGCGGACTATATCCGTACCGCCCGGGCCAAGGGGGTGCCGGAGCGCCTGGTGATCTGGCGGCACGGCTTCCGGAATTCCATGATCTCCGTGGTTACCGTGATGGGCCTTCAGTTCGGCTTCCTCCTGGGGGGATCGGTGGTGGTGGAGATAGTTTTCGCCTACCCCGGCCTGGGTTCCCTGCTGGTGGAATCGGTGGGCTACCGGGATTATCCCGCTATCCAGACCCTGGTGCTGATATTCGCCTTTACCTTCATAATGGTGAACCTGATCGTTGACGTGCTGTACGCGGTGATAAACCCGGAGATACGGCTTGGTTGAGAGGGGAAAATGTATGGAAACTGACGCTACGGTTCTGACAGCGGACGAAGCCGGCGCGGGGCCGGAGGAAAGCATCAACAGCCCCTTCGCGGAATTCCGGCGGAAATTCAAGCGCCAGAAGACCGCCCTGACGGCCCTGTGCTTTATCGCCCTCCTGGCCCTTATCGCCTGTATCGCCGAGCTGATTATCCCTTACGGCCCCAACGAATACAACTACTCGGCCCTGCTGGAGCCTCCCACCGGGGCACACTGGTTCGGGACCGACGAATTCGGCAGGGACATCTTCTCCCGGATTCTCTGCGGGGCCCGGATCTCCCTGGGGGTGGGGATCTTTTCGGTTAGCCTGGGGGCTATCTTCGGAACCGTTCTGGGCCTCCTCTCCGGCTACTACGGGGGCCTTCTGGATTCGGCGATCATGCGGGTCTGCGACACCCTCTTCGCCTTCCCCGGCATCATCCTGGCCATTGCCATCGTGGCCCTCATGGGGCCGGGCCTGGGAAACGTGATCATCGCGGTGGCCCTGTTCGGTACGCCCAGCTTCGCCCGGCTGGTACGGAGCAGCACCCTGGCGATTAAAAACAGCGTCTTTGTCCAGGCCGCCCGCAGTACCGGCTGCCGGGATCTGCGCATCCTCTTTAAGCACATCCTTCCCAGCGCGGTTCCCAACATCATCATCCAGTTTTCCATGAACATCGGCACATCGATCCTCACCGCCTCGTCTTTGAGCTTCCTGGGGATGGGCGCCCAGGCCCCTACCCCGGAATGGGGACTCATGCTGAGTACCGGGCGGAATTACATGCTCACCACCTGGCACACCACCTTCTTTCCGGGGCTTGCCATTTTCTTTACCGTCCTCAGCTTCAATCTGCTGGGGGACGGGCTGCGGGACGCGCTGGACCCGAAAATTTCCAATGGGGAATAAGGCTATGGCTGACAGGCTTGAGAGAGAAGCGTCCGGCGGCGGGGCCGAAAGATACGTGCTGAAAGTCGAAGATCTCCGCACCAGTTTCTACACCGACACGGGGGTTGTCCGGGTGCTGGAAGGCATCGACCTGGAACTGAAACCGGGGGAAGTGCTGGGCATTGTGGGGGAATCGGGGAGCGGCAAGAGCGTTACCGCCATGTCGATCATGCGGCTTTTGGCGGGAACCACCGGCAGGATAGACGGAGGCCGCGTCATCTTCAACGGCAGGGATCTGCGGGAACTGGGGGAGGAGGAGATGCGGAACATCCGGGGCAACGAGATTGCCATGATCTTCCAGGAACCCATGACCAGCCTGAACCCGGTGATGAAGATTGGGGATCAGATCATCGAAAGTATCCGGCTGCACCAGCGCGTAAGCCGTCAGGAGGCCCGCAAGCGTACCCTGGAAGTGCTCAGGAAGGTGCGCCTGTCCAGGACGGAAAGCCTCCTCTCCGAATACCCCTTCCAGCTTTCCGGAGGCCAGCTCCAGCGGGTCATGGTGGCTATGGGGCTGGTCTGCAACCCCAGCCTCCTTATCGCCGACGAGCCCACCACCGCCCTGGACGTAACCATCCAGGCCCAGATCCTGGAACTGATGATGCAGCTTAGGCGGGACATCGGCACCTCGATCATCTTTATCACCCACGATCTGGGGGTAGTGGCGGAACTCTGCGACCAGGTGGCGGTGATGTACTGCGGCCGGATCGTGGAGAAGGGCAGCGTCTACGACATTTTTGATCAGCCGGCGAATCCCTACACCCAGGGGCTCCTGGCCTCCATCCCCAAGATGGGAGTCCGCGCCGGGGAGTTGGAGTCCATTCCGGGGAACGTGCCCAACCCCAAGTACATGCCCCCGGGCTGTAAGTTCCGTTCCCGGTGCAGATACGCCCGGGAAATTTGCGGCAAAGAGGAGCCGGGCTTTTGCCGGGTGGGGCCCGGCCACTACAGCAAATGCTGGCTCGAAAGCGGCGCCGGGCTGCCCGGTGAGGCCGGACAGACGGAGGGAACCGGGGTATCCCCCTCGGGAGGCGGAGTATGACAGGCAATACCTTACTCAGCGTACAGAACGTGAAGAAACACTACGATGTCCGCCGGGGCATCTTCGGCAAACATTACCAGGTTCGGGCCGTGGACGGCGTAAGTTTCGATGTGCGGCGGGGGGAAGTGTTCGGCATCGTGGGGGAGTCGGGCTGCGGCAAATCCACCCTGGGGCGGATGATCTGCAGGCTGGAATCCATCACCGAAGGGGACATCGAGCTTGACGGGGACAGCCTCGCCGGAATAAGCGACCGTAAAATGCTCCAGGTTCGCAAGAAGGTGCAGATGATTTTTCAGGATCCCTACTCCTCCCTCAACCCCCGGATGACGGTGAGCGACATTGTGGGGGAACCTTTCATCGTTCATAAACTGGCGGAAAACAGCGCGGACAGGGAGAAGAAAGTCTTAAGCCTCTTGAACGATGTGGGGCTGGCCTCTTACCACGCCAACCGCTACCCCCACGAATTCTCAGGCGGCCAGCGGCAGCGCATCGGTATCGCCCGGGCCCTGGCGGTGAAACCCAAACTCATCATCGCCGATGAACCCGTCTCGGCCCTGGACGTTTCCATCCAGAGCCAGGTACTCAACCTCCTCAACAAGATCAAG
>JAISWN010000325.1 GCA_031271075.1 Treponema sp. | reverse complement strand
TAGAAGCGGAAATCCCGCAGACCCCCACAGGGGGTCGAGGAATTGAAGCGGATAGCCCGGTTCCCGCCATAGGTGGGAATGCGCCCAAATCCGCAAGTTTAATCGTGCCGGGATACTAGGGCCTATTCATCATCGTAGCCGTAGTCCGGATCTTCCTCGTCGTAGTCGTAGTCACCGCCTTCTTCATCTTCAAAATCATCCTCGTCGTCATCGTCATCGTCGAATTCGTCTTCCTCCTCGAAGTCATCGCCAAAATCGTCTTCATCCCCAAAATCGTCTTCCTCATCGTCATCTTCATCACCAAAGATAAAGAAAGGATGAGGAAACGCGCCGGAATCCCCGCTGTCGGACAAGCCGGAAACGGGCATCAGCGCAGGCATTTCAGGTGGAAGCAAACCGTCCGTATCAATATTCTGGATGTTCATGGCCTCGAAAACCATAGCTTTCTCCCTATGTGAAGTGATTATAATAATGAAACATAAGGGAGAGATTCCGTATCTGTCAACTGGTTTCTTTGCATTCGGCATATTTTTTTCTCCGGGCTTTACAAACAGGTTTTTTTGAATAACCCTTTGTTTTATGCCTCCTAGCCTGAAGATCCCGGCCCCATGCAAGATCAACCTGCATCTCCGGGTGGGAAAACGCCGCGCCGACGGTTACCACGATCTGGAGAGCCTTTTTGCGGCAACAGATTTTGGCGACACCCTTGAATTCGAGGTTCTGAAAAGCTCAGGTGTCTGCGAAATTCTTACCGACTGGCAGGTTCCCTCCACCCGGCTCCCGGAGAGGAGCCCGCCTCCCCGGGATTTTCCGGTTTCCCCGGAAGAAAACATCGTGTATAAGGCGGTGTCCCTATTCAGGGCCCGAACCGGTTTTGACCGAGGCCTTCGGGTTCGTCTTGAAAAACGGGTTCCCCTGGGGGGAGGGCTTGGCGGGGGTTCTTCCGACGCGGCGGCGGCCCTTACGGCCTTGAACAAGCTGGCGGATACGGGGCTGGGCGGGGAGGATCTTCGGAAGATGGCCCTGAACCTGGGCAGCGATGTCCCGTTTTTTCTGAGCGGCGGGGCGGCCCTGGTAAGCGGCAGGGGCGAAAATATTGAGCCCCTTCCTGTTCCCTCCGGTTTAAGCGTTCTCCTGGTTAACCCCGGTTTCCCCAGCCCTACCGGACTTTCTTTCCGCCGTCTTGACCGGTGGCGTACGCAGCGTGAGGGGAGCGGCGGCCTTCCGGGGCCGGATTTATCCAGAACCCGCCTGATCTCGGCCCTGGCGGAGGGCCGTCCGGAGGCCTGGCCCTATGTAAACGATTTTCTTCCCCTCTTTCTTGACGGCCAGGGGGAGGAGGCGGGGGCCTACCGGCGGCTTATTTCCTCCCTGCGGGAGGCGGGGGCGGACTTTACCGGATTGTCCGGCGCGGGATCCACCTGTTTCGGGGTTTTCAAAGACCGGAAAACGGCGGAAAAGGCGTCGGAGACGCTTCTAAAAGCATGGAATTTGGTTTATTTGACGTTTTTTCTTGCTTCTTTAACAATTAGCGTATTAAAATAATGATAATGTAATCGTCTCTACCGGAAAAGGAGAAAGCGCCATGGAAATTACAGACATTCGGGTACGAAAAGTCGCGGGCGAAGGAAAGTTAAAAGCCTATGTAACAGTTACTTTTGACGAGTGCTTTGTGGTACATAATGTTAAGATCATTGAAGGCAAGAGCGGCGTATTTATCGCCATGCCCAGCCGGAAGACCAGGACCGGGGAATACAAAGATGTCGCCCACCCCATTCATCCGGATTTTCGATCTGAACTGCAAAAGAAGATCCTGGAGAAGTACGAGTCCGGCTCTGACGATCAATCCCTGGAAGTGTAGCCGGAATCTCCGCTCTTTCCGTAAATTCCGGCGCTTCCGATGTACCGGTAGCCAGATGATGTACAAACATTTCCCAAACCCCGGTTGGTTTGCGGGACCTCTTTTCGCTCTATCTTTTATACCCTGAAAATTGAGCAATACAAGTAAACACGAACCCCCGCCCCCTGAGCGGCTTGAATTTCGGCGCTTTTCATGGTTTTATTACTCTATTGGGACGTAGGCAAGTGGTAAGCCACCGGGTTTTGGCTCCGGCATTCACAGGTTCGAACCCTGTCGTCCCAGATCTTTGTTTGCCTGGACAGCGGCAGCAGGGTTCGAAGGGCTTAGCCCGCTGACCGGAGGGAAGGAAAGCCGCCAGGAGGGCGGCGAAAGGGCTAAGCCCCGGCCTGGAAGGAGCAAACAGGATGTTTGCGAGTGGAAGGCGAACCCTGTCGTCCCAGGTTTTTGGAGTATAGACAATGAGGCTTCCAAGGAGCCGAATTTTCAAGGAGTTACATGATGAGTCAGGTTGTTTTGTCGGCCCGGAACCGGGCCAACACGGGTTCCGGCGAGGCTCGCAGGATCCGTCGGAGCGGCAGGATACCGGCAGTGTTGTACGGCCGGACGGGGAAATCTGTCAATATCGATCTCGACGCCCAGGAATTTTCCAAGCGGGTAAGGAATATTTCCGAAAGTACCATTGTCAAGCTGGATGTGGAGGGGAAATCCTACGATGCCTTCGTAAAGGACACCCAGCACAGTATCACCGCGGGAAGTATCCTCCATGTAGATTTCTATGAAGTGGAAAGCGGCGTTGCCCTGCGGGCCAGGGTCTCCATCCACCTTCAGGGAACACCCATCGGTGTGCGGGAAGGGGGGGTTCTCGAATCTCCTCTCCACGAAATTGAAGTGGAATGTCTGCCGAAGGATCTCCCCGAGCGGATCGATCTGGATATTTCGGGGCTTAAGGTAAATCAGTCCCTGCATGTCCGGGACATCAATCTGGGTGAGGGGGTTCGCCTGGTATCCAACGGGGATCAGGTAGTCGCCCTGGTAAAGTTCGCCAGGGAAGAAACCGCCGCCGAGGCTGCGGAAGAAGCCGCCGCTTCCGCCTCGGGATCCGCCCCTGCCGCCGCCCCGGCAACCGGTGCCAAGGCGTAAAAAACGGGCCGGTTCCACCGTTTCCCGGCGCGGGGACTTCGTTTCTGGTGGAACCGGCTCCTTTGGGAGCCTGCAAAGAATCAACAACCTCCCCCGCGCAAGCGGGTTCTTGGGTATTAAGCGGACTTGCGGAGCAAGTCCGGCCCCTCGGTACGAATAAATTTGCAATAAATCGCAAATTTATACGATTTTGGGGCAAAGCCCCACAGGCTGCTAGTGAAGCATGTACCCCTTTGAGTCCGCAATCCTCTCCGCTTTAGGCCCCCTTTCGCCGGGGACGGTTTTGCTGGCCGCTGTCTCGGGGGGGGCGGACTCTACCGCCATGCTTGCCGCCCTGGCGGATCTGCGGGAAACCGGCGGTTTTACCCTTTACTGTATCCATGTGGAACACGGGATCCGTCCGGCGGAGGAGAGCCAGGGAGACGCCCAGGCCGTGGAATCTCTCTGCGCCGCCTTCGGCGTACCCTGCCGGGTGGTTTCCGTCCCCCGGGGGAGGGTGGCGGAGAGGGCCCGCCGTCTGAATACGGGCATGGAAGCGGCGGCCAGGTACTACCGCCGCCGGGCCTGGGAAGGGGAAGCCCGCCGGATCAAGGCCGCCGCGGTGCTGGTGGCCCATACCCGGGACGATCTCCGGGAAACGGCGCTGATGCGGGTTCTCCGGGGTTCCGGCCCCGCCGGGCTTGCCCGGATGCTCCCGGCGCGGGGAATTGTCCGCCGCCCCCTTATCGATCTTGGCCGCGCCGACGTGGTCTCTTACCTTGAAGCCCGGGGGATACCCTGGCGTACCGACGCAAGCAACGGGGATAACTGTTACTTGCGTAACCGGGTGCGCAACCGGCTTGTTCCCTTTCTGGAAGGGCAATTCCCCGGCTGGGGAAAGGCCCTGGATGCCCTGGGAGAGACCCAGGTCCTGGCCGCCGGTTTTATCGCCGCTGAAGCCCGGCGGCGGGTGGTCTGGGAGGCCCTGCCTGCCGGTGCCGCCGGGAACGGACAGGGCCCCGGCCTCCGGACCGGGGCGGAGCGTTTCTTCGCCCAGCCGGAGATCCTCCGGGAGGAAGCCCTGTTCCAGGGGATAAACCGGCTCCGTTCCGGGGTTTTTTCAGGTTCCGAGGAGGCCGGGAGGCTGCGGCGGCAAAGCCTCCGTCTCTTTTGCCGGGGAGGGCCTCGGGAAGCCGGGTTTCCCGAAGCCCGGTCTCCGGAAGCCCGGTCTCCGGGCATGGATCTGGGTTTCTGCCGCCTCCGTCTGGAAGGCGAATTTCTCGTTGTTACCGGGGTTTTGGCGGGGTTTCGGGGTAAAAAAAAGGCGGAGGAGGCCGGTTTTTCTCTGTTGATCAAAGAGCCGGGAGTATATAAGCTGAATTTGCACCCCCAGCCGGGGATTTGCCGGCGGCGCGGGGAAGGAGTGTGTAGATTGGCGGTTTATCCGCTTTCCTCCGGGAGGGAGGATGTGGGGAAGGACGGTTTTGCCGCCGCCCTGCCCCTGGTTTTGCGGCCCCCTTACCGGGACGATGTTATGGTCAGCGGAAACGGCCGGCGGCTGTCCCCCAGGGATATCCGGGAGGCTCTGCCCGGGCCGGAACGGTACGACCCGCTTATCGTGGCCCTTGACTTTCGGGGTCTTGCGGCTTTTATCGGCCTTTCCGCCGGGAAAGCGGTGATACGGGGACGCCGCGCTGTTCCGGATCATGCCGGCGATTTTTTTCTCAGCATCGGGGGGATTGATGTTTAACAATCAAAACGACAAGACGCCGCCTCGCCCATCCTTGCAGGGGGGACGGCCCAACCGTTTTGCCCTGGTATTTTTTGTGCTGATGCTTGGCCTTTTCGCCGCTTACTTTTTCCGGGGGGGATCCACTGTCGTGGTAAAGGACATCCGTTATTCGGACTTTATCCGCTACGTGGAGCAGAACCAGGTGGAATCGGTTACCATCCACGATAACAACACGGTGGATATATTCCTCAAGGGGAATTCCGGTTCAGGCGGGGTTCCCATGAAGACCCTTATCCCCTACCAGGATCCTAATCTGCTTTCGTCTCTCAGGGAAAAAAATATCAACGTGTCCGGGGCGGCGGCCAGGATCAGCCCCTGGCGCATTGCGCTGGAATTCCTCCCCTGGATCATCGGTTTTGTTTTCATCTGGTTTATGTTCCGCAACATGCAGGGAACGGGGAACAAAGCCTTCCAGTTCGGCAAGAGCCGGGCCAAACGGTACCAGGACGAGGGGAAAAAGGTAAGCTTTACCGATGTGGCGGGCCAAAAAGACGCCAAATACGAGTTGGAGGAGGTAGTTTCCTTCCTCAAGAATCCCCAGAAGTTTACCAAAATGGGGGCCCGGATCCCCAAAGGGGTACTCCTGGTCGGTATGCCCGGTACGGGAAAGACCCTGATGGCCCGGGCCGTAGCCGGGGAGGCCGGGGTAGCCTACTTCCACATGTCCGGCTCCGATTTTGTGGAGATGTTTGTGGGGGTGGGCGCAAGCCGGGTGCGGGATCTCTTTGAGCAGGGGAGGCGCAACGCCCCCTGCATCATCTTTATCGACGAGCTTGACGCGGTAGGCCGTACAAGGGGCGCCGGTTACGGGGGCGGCCACGATGAGCGGGAACAGACCCTGAATCAGCTTCTGGTTGAAATGGACGGCTTTGATTCGAAAGACGGGGTGATAATACTGGCGGCCACCAACCGGCCTGACGTGCTGGACCCGGCCCTGCTCCGGCCCGGCCGTTTTGACCGCCAGGTGGTGGTGGCCATGCCGGATATCAAGGAGCGGGAGGCCATCCTCAACATCCACGCGACCAAGATCCCCCTGGCAAAGGATATCGATCTTTTCCGCATCGCCCGGGCCACCCCCGGCATGAGCGGCGCGGATATCGCCAACCTGGTGAACGAGGCGGCTCTTTTCGCGGCCCGCAAGGACAAGGCGGAGGTGGAGATGCCCGACTTCGAGGAAGCCCGGGACAAGATCCTCATGGGGGTAGCCCGGAAAACCCTGGTGATCTCCGAGAAGGAACGCCGGATGACCGCCATCCACGAGGCGGGCCACGCCCTTTTGCCTTACTTTCTCAAAAACGCCGATCCCCTCCACAAGGTCACGGTGGTACCCCACGGCCAGGCCCTGGGCATGACCATGTCCCTCCCGGAGGAGGACAGCTACAGCCGTACCAGGGGCTGGATAGAGGATCGGATCGTGATCTGTTACGGCGGCTGGATAGCGGAGGGTATGTTCTACGGCGAGACCACCACCGGAACCAGGCAGGATATCCAGCAGGCTACCGATATGGCCCGGCACATGGTTTGTGAGTGGGGTATGGCGGAGGAATTGGGGCCGGTAGCCTACGGCCAGGAGGAGGAGCCTATTTTCCTGGGAAAGGAAATTGCCCGGCACAAAGACTACAGCGAAGAAACCGCCCGGCGGATAGACCGGGCAGTGGGGGAGATCCTCGACAAAGCCCGGGATCAGGCCCGGGGCATCCTGGAGGCCCACCGGACGGAGCTGGAGAAGCTCGCCGACGCCCTCCTTGCCAGGGAAACCCTGGTGGATGACGAAGTCCGGGTCATTCTGGGTTTTCCCCCCCGGGAGACGAGTCTTTCCCTTACGGGGGATTCCCCGGATCAGGCGAAAGGCCGCGTCCCGCCGGCTTAAGGGTTTAACATGTTCCGCAGACTGGCGCTGCTTTTAACCGCGATACTGCTCACCCCCTTCCGGCTCCCTGCCCAGTCCGCGCTTCCACCCGCCGGAGCCGGCGTTTCCGCCGCCGCTGGGGAAGCTTACGCGGCCTGGGCGGAGGGGCTGATAAACGAAGGCCGCTGGGCCGAGGCCCTGGCCGGCCTGGAACGGGGCGGGGATTTTTCCGATGAATCTTCGGATATCTCCTACCTTCTCGCCAAAGCGCGGTTCCATGAAAATTTACCCCTTCCCGCCGTGCTGGAGGCCCTGCGGCGGGCCTTTGAGGCGGACCGCTGGGTAAAGTATTCCCCCTCCGAGGCCCGGCTCCTTGAGGCCCGGCTCCTTATGGGGATGCGGAATTTTTCCGAAGCCCTCCGATCCCTCTCCCTGGTCCCTCTTGACGTGGAGGCTGTCCGGCTCCGGCTTCGGGCCCTTTTGGGTCTGCCGGATCTTCCCGAATTCCGCCGGCTTATGGCCGACGCCATAAACCGTTACCCCCGGGATCCCCGGCCGGTAGAGATACTGTTTTCCTATGCCCGGGAACGGTTTCCCCGGGAGAACGAACCCGAATTGATTGAGCTTGCCCTCAAGCGGCTTCCCTATCTCCTGGAGGAGGAACCCCGGCTTGGATACCTTGCCGCTCCCTTTGTCCGGGATACCGCCGAGGCCCGGCGGCTGGTGGAGGCTTACCGCGCAGGGGGAAAGCCCGAGGCTGCCTCTATCCCGGTAAGCCTTAACCTGGGGGTCATTGACGAAACCCTGGCGGTGGAGGAACTTTTCGACCCTTCCGCCGCTTCTCCGGCGGATCGGACTCTCGACAAAAGCTTGATCCTTTCGGTATGGGCCCTGCTCCGTAACCAGGAAGGCCGGGCGCTTTTCAAACGAAACCTTTTGGCTTTTTCCGGTGTTATTACGGAGGATGCCGACGGGGATGGTTTCCCCGAAGCCCGTACCCGTTACCGGGAGGGCCTGATCCTGGA
>JAISWN010000310.1 GCA_031271075.1 Treponema sp. | reverse complement strand
CCCGAAGGCTGCCGGGGAGCGCCGGACATGGCCGTGGAGATTCTCTCGCCCTCCAATATGGCGATTGAAATGAACCTTAAGTTAAACCTCTACCAGGAAGCGGGGATCAGGGAATACTGGATGGTGGATCCGGAAAACAAACATATCGGCGCGTACCGCCTTCAGGGGGGCCTTTACGTCATACAGTCCTACCGCGTCCGGGACACCGCCGAACCGGCAATCTTTCCGGGCCTGAAGCTGGAGCTGTCCGCGCTTTTTGGGTAGCAAATGTTGATTTCCTTATATTCATAGGAACCTTGTATAATACGAGTTAGGAGAGTGTCTATGCTGATTAGAGGGGCCCGGGTTTTTAACGTGTACCGGAGGATTTTTGAAGAGAAAGAGGTCCTCCTCCGGGGCGGGATCTTTCGGGACATAGGGGAGAACATTGGGGAGAAACTTCCGGCAGAGGGGGAGGAAGAACTTGACGCGGGTGGGCTTTACCTTATCCCCGGCCTGGTGGACATCCACATGCACATCGAAAGCTCCATGACCATCCCCGGGGAATTTTCACGGGCCGTTCTTCCCGCCGGAACCTGCACGGTGGTGGCCGACCCCCACGAAATCGCCAACGTCTTCGGCATTGAGGGGATACGGCGCTTTATGGAAGCCCGAACCCCCCTGGATATTTTCTACGGCATCCCCTCCTCGGTACCCTCCACCAACCCTTCCCTGGAAACCACCGGGGGCTCCATCGGGCCCGAGGAAATCGCGGCCCTGGCAAAAGACCCCCGGATCCTCTGCCTTGGGGAAATCATGAACGCCAAAGAACTTTGTTCGGAGCTTTGTTCGGAGCCAAGCCCGGTGTCCGGCCCTGGTTCCCCCGCCCCGGGGGGGAGGAAAAACCGGACCAGGGAGATCCTGGCGGCTTTCAGGCGGGAGCGGCCCTTCTTCCCCCTGGAGGGGCACTGCCCCCATCTGAGGGGAAGCGAACTCTCGGCCTTTATCGCCGCCGGGGTCTGGTCGGATCACACCCTGCAAGACCCGGAATCGATCCTTGAAAAAGTATCCAAGGGGATGTTCCTGGAGATCCAGCGGAAATCTCTTACCCCGGAGAACGTAAAAACCATGGTGGAAAACCGGCTCTTTGAGCACCTGGCCCTGGTTACCGACGACGTAATGCCCGATGAGCTTGAGGAAGGCCACCTGAATCTCCTGGTAAAGCGGGCCGTGGAGCTGGGGATGAGGCCGGAAGACGCGATCTGCTGTGCAACCTATACCCCCAGCCGGCATATAGGGCTGCGGGATCGGGGAGCTATCGCGCCGGGGAGGATCGGGGACTTTGTCCTGCTCCGGGATCTTGGATCTTTTGAGATCGCCGGGGTGTACAAAGGGGGCATGGCCGTCGGGAAAGACGGGGAACCGGCCACGGAAAGACGGCCCGGCGCCGCCCCGGACAAGCCGGAAGGCCGGAAAAACCCGGAAAACCGGGAAAAAACCTCCTTCCCGCCCCACTTTTACACCAGCATCAGGCGAGCGCCCCTGGAGGCCGCCGATTTTACCCCTCCCCTCCCCCAGGGTTTCCGGGAGGATTCGATAAACTGCGTCAGCATCATCCCCTCCCCCCATTCCACCGCCACCAGGCGGGGCAGGGTAAACTGCCGGGTCTCCTCGGGGAAACTCCGCTGGCAGGAAGCGGGCCTCTCCCTCCTGGCCGTGGCGGAACGTTACGGCAAAGGGGAACCGCCGGCCCTTGCCCTTACCGAGTGGCCCCTCCTTAAAAAGGGGGCCATCGCCTCAAGCTGGGCCCACGATCACCACAACCTGCTGATCCTGGGCAACAACGAGGCGGATATGGCCCTGGCGGCAAACCGGATCATCGCCCTGCAGGGCGGCCTGGCCGTAGCGGTGGAAGGCCGCGTCACCGCCGAAGCCCGGCTCCGGGTCGGGGGCATTGTCAGCGACGATCCCCTCCCCCTCCTGGCATCCCAGATCCGCCGGGTGCGGGAGGCCATGATCGATCTGGGCTACAACCGGGAAAACGCGATCATGTCCTTCGGAACCCTCTCCCTACTGGTCTCGCCGGAACTCAAGATAAGCGACCAGGGGATAGTGGATGTTAAGAACCAGAGAATCCTGGGGTTTTATGAGGAGTAAAAAGGCCCCTTAACCCTTGGGGTAAGCCGCCCCTTGCCCCCGCGCGGCCTGCCCGGGAATCCTTGTTTTTTCCTGATAGATTCGGTAAATTAAATTTGTCCCGAAACCCGGCTGGTTTTGGAATAGTTTAAAATTAAGGAGAGTTATTCTTTATGGAAAAACGAAGGTACTTTTTTACGTCCGAATCGGTCGGGGAAGGCCATCCCGATAAACTATGCGATCAGGTTTCGGATGCCATTCTGGATGCCTGCCTGAAGGATGATCCGGAAAGCCGGGTAGCCTGCGAAACCTTCGCCTCTACTTCGCTGGTTCTTATCGGCGGCGAAATTACCACGAAAACCTTCGTGGATTTTCAGAAGGTAGTACGGGACGTGGCCGGGCAGATTGGCTATACCAACCCGGATTACGGCCTGGACTGCCATTCCATGGCGGTACTGGATATGATCCACAGCCAGTCCCCGGACATAAGCCAGGGAGTATCCGGTACGGGGCTGAAGAAGTACAAGGGCCGGCAGGGCGCGGGAGACCAGGGCATGATGTTCGGTTTTGCCTGCGACGAGACCAAAGAACTCATGCCCCTTCCCATCAGCCTGGCCCACAAGATACTTATCAAGGCCGCGGATCTGCGGAAGAAAAAAGTCATCCAGTGGCTGCGCCCGGACGCGAAAAGCCAGGTTACCGTGGAATACGAAGGCCGGCGGCCCATCCGCGTTGACGCGGTAGTGGTGTCCCACCAGCATGATCCGGATACGGGCTACAAGGAAATAGAGGCGGCGGTAATCGAACAGATCATACGGCCGGTTCTGGAGCCCACGGGGCTGCTGGACGGGAAGACTAAATACTACATCAACCCCACCGGCCGTTTCGTGGTAGGCGGCCCCTTCGGCGACACCGGACTTACGGGCCGCAAGATCATTGTCGATTCCTACGGCGGCATGGGCCGGCACGGGGGCGGCGCCTTCTCCGGCAAAGACCCCACCAAGGTTGACCGTTCCGCCGCCTACGCGGCCCGTTACGTCGCCAAAAACGTAGTGGCCGCCAAACTCGCCGGGCGCTGCGAAATTGAACTGGCCTACGCCATCGGCGTCCCCTTCCCGGTTTCGGTGATGGTTGACACCTTCGGCACTTCCACGGTTCCCGAACAGCGCATCGAAGAGGCGATCAAACAGGTCTTCGACCTAAGCCCGGCGGGGATCATCAAAACCCTGGATCTGCGCCGGCCCATATACCAGAAAACCGCTTCCTACGGCCACTTCGGCAGAAGCGAATTCCCCTGGGAGAAGACCGACAAGATCGGGGATCTCAAGGAGGCTGTCCGCTAAGCCAGGAACCTCTGGGCGCATTTGCGGCGTAGAACGCCGCAAACCGGGCTATCCGGGGCTCCGCGCTTCCGCGCTCCGGCCCCGCCTGCGGCGTGGCGGCCTTCCGGCCCCCCTCCTATCCCTTGCGCGGCCCTGGCGGGTCTTCCCTGTTCCGAATTGAAGATCTGCAAACTATGGCTTGACATTTTTATACGACCGGTGCTATGTTATTTACACCCCCTGAAGGCGGGGACTATTTTTTTGGAAAGGAGGAAATCATGACTGCCCCTGCGCCCTTTACTTCGGAAATTTTCGATGTACCCTCTTCCTCCCTTCCGGCGGTGTTTAGCCGTTCATTAATTATACCCCCCCCCCCCCCCGACAGGCCCCTTAGCGCTTTGCCGCGCTTCGCGTAAAAACTCCAAAGATCCCCAATATAGTTTCATAAACCCGAATTCGGGCGCATTTTTCCGCGCTAAACCGCGAAAAAACCGGGCTATCCGGGGCTCCGCCAAGGCAGCCACGGGCTGCCAGGCTCCGGCCCCGTCGCTTCGCGCC
>JAISWN010000258.1 GCA_031271075.1 Treponema sp. | reverse complement strand
ATAGAATCAAATGTAGATTTGTTAATAACAGGAGATAAAGATTTTGATGAAGTAACAGTCGATAGGCCAAGGATAATGAAGCCAAGAAAATTTATTGATGAATATATAAAATAAAAAATGAAAAAACAGGCAAAAACTTCGTATAAGGTCTGTTTACGCTTTTTTGTCCTGCAGGCCTTACCGGGCCGGTAGGCGGCTTGGGGTTCCGTTTCGCTAGGTCGGCGCGGCAACATAGTTGCCGACGCCTCCCACGCTCCACTCCACCCACATTTTGCCAGCCCTGGAAACCTACGGTTTCCTTATTCGGGCCGGCATCGGATACGGAGGGTCTTTCGCAGGACTTGTTGTTTTTCCAAGAAACTATTCTTTTTTAAGTGGTTGTTGTTCATTGTACTGCTTGCGCTGAACTTGCCGTTTCCGAACAACTCTAATTTAGTGGTTTTTGACAATTATGTGCATTCTGTCATTATTGAATCTATTCTTTATGTTCACCGCATAATTTTTATAGTATTCATCAACAATATAATTTTTATAGAGTTTTTCTGTAAGCGGTGTTTTTCCTATAATCATTAACGCACGGCATTGCAATTTCTTGAAATCGTCGGCTAAGCGTTTATGTTGTTCTTCATCAAAGCCGTTCATCATATCAATATTCCCATAATCGTTAAAAACACAATCATAAGGAGGATCCAAGAAAACAAAATCATTTTCCGCGGCCATTTCAAATATTCTTGCATAATCTAAATTATATAATTCCGCATTTTTCAAAAGCATGCTATGTTGTTCTGTCAAAAGCTGTGTATTAAAATTAGGATACCTGCCAAAAGGAACATTATACTCACCATTACTATTATACCGTATCATGCCGGAATAAGCTGTCTTATTGATAAAAAAATAGACAACCCCTTCCGGATATGTGCCATCAGGTTTATTATATTTATCACGCATTTTATAATATAAACCCTCATTGGCGTTTGGAACAGTATCGTCAGGCTTTTCTAATTTTAGCTTTTTAAAAGCGATTTGATTTTTTTCATATTTGTTTTGCAACGCATTTAACTGCTTCCTCATTACCGGATATTCGTCCCGCAGTTGTTTATAAAAAGTTATAAGGCGGGCATTAACATCATTTAAAATAGCATTTTCCGGTTCCAGGTAAAAAAATACAGCTCCCCCGCCCAAGAACGGCTCCACATACCGCTCATAGTCGCTCGGAATATAGCTTAAGAATTTTGGGATTTCTCTTGACTTCCCTCCCCTATACTTCAATACCGGATTCATGGCCGTCACTTCTCATGAGGTTTAGTATAGCTTATATACGATATTGTTGCAAGTCTAAAGGAATTTAACCACGGAGGACTGGCGGTTTGCCTTGGCATTGCCTTGGCGGTTTGCCTTGGGGTTACGATGTTTACGGTAAAGGCGCCTGGCTGTACTGTTGCGCGATGCTGAAGACCGTGTCCCGTACCGACTTTTCCACGGCCAGGGCCATGTGGTTTGAAAATTGGTTTATATATGTTTCGATGTCGGGGCCGCCGTCTTCGGGTTTGAAGAATTCGAAGACTTCCACCCCAAGGGCCGCGGCGAGGTTCTGCAGGGTTTCCGGGTAAGGCCACTTATGGCAGCGTTCTATCTCGCTTAAGAAATTCATCGAGATATTCGCCCGTTTGGCAAGTTCCGTCTGTGTCCAGTCGCGGCGGTTCCGCAGTTTTCTTATGTTACTGCTTAAGGCGGCGCGTACATTCTCTCCGGTCATAGGGTTATTCCAAGTGTTTACAAGGTGCCAAGCAAAGGCGGCGGACCGGATAGTCCGCCGCCTTAGCCTTTACCCGGCTGTGATGTGCGCCGGGGGTACATGCGAATTAGGCGGTGAAATCCGTGTCTTTATCAATCGTTGCGTTCCCGGTCCCATCTTTCGCGCCGTAAACGGTCTTGGTGTCAGCGGTGATGACGCCATCGTCATTAGCGGAACCAACCGGTACATCTTTCGCGGACTCATTATCACCGTCCGTAAAGTTACCGCTCGTCGCTAATTTAGAATTGGTCTCTTCCGTAAACGTCCCGATTGTCGCGCCTGACGCAAACTTCAGGCTGCCCGCGCCGCCTGCTGTTGCGCGGCCCAGCAGGATCGACCCGTCGCCAAGCGTGATGCCCGCCGCGGCGGATACCTCGACCTGCGCACCGGTGTTTCCACTGTCGGCGGGGATGGTGATGGTGTTTTCTGCCGCGTTCAGCACCACTTTGTTATCGCCACCCTTCTTGAAGGTGTACGTTGCCGCGGTAGTGCTTGCTCCTGCCTTTTCGCCCAGTGCGAGCTGATCTCCGACAGCAAGTTTGTTCGTAGCGGCGTTGTCCACACTGTCGGTAACGATGGTGTCGCCCGCTGTCGCCGCGGTAATGGTGATGCCCTTACCTGCCGTGTAGGTGCCCGCGCCGAACGTGGTGTGAACCAGATCGACTTTTCCTTCCCCCGCAACCACGATAGTACCGGTGTCGACAAGCACGATGGTCTGGGTATCCGCAATCGTAACCGTCCCGGTCTCGCCCGTGAGCGTCCCCTTGACGGTAGCCTTCGTGAACGTCACGTTGTTAGCGGACCCACCAACCGTGAGCGTCTTGGTCCCCGTGACGGCGAGCGAGCCGGCGGTACCAATATTCACCACGCCGGATGCTCCCACCGTAACGTTGCCGCCGGGAGCCGCTGCCGCGCCGAATGATGCCGTGCCGTTAATCACGATGTTACCGACTGTCTGGTTCGACGCCTTAAAGGTAGCCGCCGTAAACGTGGCGTTCCCGTTCGGGCCGACTTCGACAATCGTTTGGTTCGCCGCGCCAACCAAGCCCTCAAAGGTGCCCACGGTGAACGTTGCCGTGCCGTTGACGGTAACTTTCCCCGTCTGGCTTGCGAATGTCCCCGTGGTAAACGTTGCATCACCCTCAATCACGATTGGCACTGCGCCGCCGAGAAATGCGCCGGTTTTATGTGTAAATTCCGTGCCCGCCGGAACGGTAAACGCGGTCAAGGGGTTTTCCGTGGAGATCACCACTGCGCCATCTGAGGTAACGTTGCCGCCCACACCCGCGTTGAGAATGGCCTGCAAAGCCTTGTCCGAGGTGGTCGTCGTAGCGATGGTCCCCCCGTCGTTTTTGATGGTTACGCCGGTCAACGACAGAGTAGCGACCGCCTCGCCGAGATCAAGCGTGCCGTCCGTCTCGATGGTGATGGTCTTGTCGTTGGAGAACGGCGCGGCAACGGCCGCCGCTTTCAGGGTTCCGTTCTCCGCAATCTCGACATTCTGGGTAAGCGCCGCCGTGCCGGAAAGCGGACTCCCGGCGTCCCCGGACAGCACCACCTTGCCGCTTCCCACAGGGGTGGTGATTAGCGGCATCAGCACGGTGTTTGTCGTCGCCGCCGATGAGATAACGCCGTTGTTGGTAATCTTTCCGGCAATCGTACCGGTTGCGCCCAGATCCAGCTTCCCGTTGATGGTGATGTTGCTGTCTGTGCCGTTTGCCTTAATCTCGAATGTGCCGGTGGTTGCCAGTGTCCCGTCCACGATAAGGTCCCCGCCCAATGCAAGGTCAAGCGCCCCCGTGAACGTGTTGGCCGTGCCCGTAAGCGTCAGCGTCTTCCCAGACGGAACCGCGGCCTTGGTAAGGCCGGTAATGTCGGCCACCGTGAGGCTGTCGGGGCCCTCCGTCAGACCAAAGATCTTCACGATGCCGGCGTTGTCAAGCGGGCCTGCGGGAGTACTGTCACCGTCGTTGTACGAGCCGACAGCCTTTTTCGCCTCTATGTCCGCCGTGTAGCTGATGCCGCCTTCAGGAAGCGTCCCGCCGTCCACAAAGGGCAGCACGATAACGCCTTCCCCCGTAATCCCCGCCGCCGAGCCTTTCACATAACCCACCGTACTGGTATAACTGGCGTTCAGCTTCGCGCCACCGAAGATCGCAAGCGTACCGTCGGCCTTGATCTCAAGGGACTCGCCGTTCTTAACCGCCGTATCGGGGCCCGTCACAATGAGCTTCTTTCCCGAAGGAATTTCGCCGTCAACCTTTTCTACCACGGTACCCAGTGTTACAACATCAACAAGCGCAGTCTCGAAAAGGGCCTTGAGTTCCGCGGCAGTAACCGATGTGGTGTTAACAAACCCGATGTTCTTGCCATCCGGTCCTTCCGTCCCCACCCCCGGCGCACCGTCCGACCCGTCGGCGGGGTTCACGCAGCCGGTAAAGATCAATACGGCGGACAGTACCGCCAGTAAACCAAAAAGCAGACTCTTTCTCTTCATAGAGTCCTCCTTCACGTAAACTCGGCCTTCCCAACGAAAGGCCAATCAAAAGAGGACTAAATACAAAAAAAGCCTTATACTTTTTGTGTACCTAGACTTACCCCGGAAACGGCAAATCCACCACGATCCAACCGTCTCCGGGGTTCCTCTTTTGTTTTAATCAGGGGCTCAGGCCCCCGCTAAAACCACATTTGACTTGTTCGGCAACCCTCCTTATCCTTTGTCTCTTACTCTATACTCCATACTCTGTACCCTATATTTAATACTATGTACTCACTACTCTATATTCCTTACTACATATTATATACTCTACATTACCTACTCTATACTCCCCACTATACTCTCTGTAGCCGTGGTTAAATTTTCTCATATCCGGCTTCTCCGTGTTGCATGCGGCCTGTTGCGTGGGAGAACTCCCCTGCCGGGTAGAAACTGAGACGCTGGATATGACGGTATGGTTTGGCGCCGGAAGAGCTAGCAGTTTGTTGTGCTTCGCGCTTAAAATCTCAAAAAATCGCCGATTAGGCGATTTTTTACCCTGCAAACTACGTAAGGAGCCGGATAATCGGGATTTTTGCGGCACAAAGTGGCGCAAAAATCCACAAGTGCAACAGGCTCCTACGCTATACGATGAACATGGGGGGGGGGGTAATATCTAATTCCTTGGCGTATCGGGAATTAAACTGGGCGGCCGGTAAAAAGGCGCTTTTTCTGGTTTCCACGAATACCAATGTATCCCATAGTTCGAAAAAGGTCAAGTACCCCGGGTCAGGAATTCTCAGTTTCAATTCTCGGTTTCAATTCTCGGTTTCAACAAAGGACAGGGAAAGTTGAATTCGGAATTCCTGTTCATAATCTCCCGCGTGTTGATTCTTTTCCGTATCTCCATTACCGTATGGACGGTTATGGCGCTTACCCTCTACAACACCCTGGGCAGAAGCCTCCAGATTTTTGAGCCCCTCAAGACGGGCCGGGTCGGTTTTTATGGCTGCGGCCCCACGGTGTACAATTACGCCCATATCGGAAACCTCCGGGCCTACGTGACCCACGATATCCTTACCCGGACACTGCGCCGCTTGGGCTACGAGGTTACCCATGTGATGAACATCACCGATGTGGGGCATCTCTCGGGGGACAACGACGAGGGGGAAGACAAGATGGTCAGGAGCGCAGAAGAGCGGGGCAAAAGCGTTCTTGAGATAGCCGATTTCTATACCAGGGCCTTTTTCAACGACACCGGGCGGATGAATATCCTGAAACCCACCGTGGTCTGCAAGGCCATTGAGCATGTGGGGGAGATGATCGAGCTGATCAAACGGATAGAGGCCAAGGGCTACACCTACTCCGCCGGGGGGAACATCTACTTTGACGTGGGCAAATTCCCCCGCTACGGGGACCTTGCCCTTCTCAGGCTGGATGAGCTAAAGGCCGGGGCGCGGGTAGGGGCGGACGAGAACAAGCGGAACCCCCAGGACTTCGTGCTGTGGTTTACCCGGAGTAAATTCGAAAACCAGGCCCTGGTCTGGGACAGCCCCTGGGGCCGGGGCTATCCGGGCTGGCATATCGAGTGTTCCGCCATGAGTATCAAATACCTGGGGGAACAGTTCGATATCCACGCCGGGGGCGTCGATCATGTGCCCATTCACCATACCAACGAAATAGCCCAGAGCGAGGCCGCCACGGGGAAGCACCCCTGGGTTAAGTACTGGGTACACAACGAATTCCTTGTCCTGGACAAGGGGAAGATGTCGAAATCCTCAGGCGGGTTTATCACCCTCCAAAGCCTGGCGGACTCAGGCTACGATCCCCTGGATTACCGCTACTTCCTCCTGGGAGGCCACTACCGCAGCCAGCTTCAGTTCTCCTGGGAAAGCCTTGAAGGGGCCCGGAATGCCCGGCGATCCCTTCTCGAACAGATCCGCCGTCTGGCGGGGAACGCGGGGGGAGACAGGGCGGACATTCGGGCAAAGGCGGCCAATGGGGCCGGGGTTTCCCCCTGTTCGGAAAAGGCCCGGAAGTACCTGGCCGCCTTCGATAAGGCCCTGGAGGAGGATCTTTCCACCCCCCGGGCGCTGGCGGAACTTTGGGGAATTGTCCGGGACGGGGAACTGAGCCCCGGGGAAGCCCTGGCCGGGGCCCTGGATATGGATCGGGTACTGGGACTTTCCCTCGCGGAGAGCCTGGACAAAACCGGAACGGAGAAGGCCGGGGATCCGGCGCTGGCGGAGGAAGTTGAAAAGCTTATCGCCCGGCGGGGGGAGGCGAAAAAGGTGAAAAATTACGCCGAAGCGGACAGTATCCGCCAAAGCCTTAAAGACCGGGGCGTTGTCCTGGAGGACACTCCTTCGGGAACAGTCTGGCGTCTGTTGTAACATACAAGGGTATGCTTTGTTTTGAATATGGATGGAGATACGGAGAAAGCCAGGGTGGAAAGCCCGGATTTTCGCAAGCTATACAATACGACGTTCCCCATCCTGTTCCGGGTTGCGTACCGCATAGCCGGCAGCCAGGAAGCGGCGGAGGATCTCTGTCAGGAAGCTTTTTTCCGGCTTTATGAAAAAAACATGGTGTTTCCAAACCCGGAGGAGGCCAAGTACTGGCTTATCCGGGTGGTAAAGAACGCGGCGATCAATTACGCTAAACGGAAAGATCGGGAGCGGAAGGCTTACCAGCGGGCTTTTCGGGAGGATGCGCGGGCTAGTGAGAACGGAGAGGGGAACCTCATCAAAAAGGAGACACGAGAGGAAATACAGGAGGCCCTGAACAAACTGCCCGGAAACCTGCGGATCGTGCTGATATTAAAAGAGTATGGCGAAATGAATTATAAAGAAATAGGACGCGCCTTGGGCATTAGCGAAGGAAATGTCAAAGTCCGGGTATTCCGGGCCCGGGAACGGCTGGCTCTGCTCCTGGGAACGGAAGATAAATCGTTAAGCGATCGTTTCGGCAAGGATGGTACACATGTGTCCTGATCGTCAGCTTCTTTCGGTGTATTTGGATGGAGAACTCCCCTCCCCCTGGAAGGAAAAAATGGAAGGCCACCTGGCTTCCTGCTCCCGGTGCCGGGAAACCCTCGGCGCTTGGCGGAAGCTGCCGGCCCTCCTGGAGGAAACCCTGGACATTGGGGATGCGCAGGATCGGGTCTGGGAACGGCTTAGCGCCTCGGCGGGGCGGACTGCCCGGCGGACGCGGGCGCCGGCGGCTATGTGGCGGCGGAACGTTCCCCTCCCCTTCACCGCGGCTCTGGCCGCAGCCGCGGCGGTACTGGCCATTGTCTTTACCACGATCCTGGTAAAGGGGCCGGGAACTATTCCGTCGATTGCTGAATCTGTTGAATCACCCCTGACCACGGGAATAGACATGAATGCGCAGGGTATCGTTCCTGTTTCGGATATGAACAGCGTATTGCGGTATCTGGAAAGCACGGATAACGGCGACATCATGATCATCCGCCTGCCGGAAAGCAGGAAATTCATGAACGCCGGAGAGCCCATGATCATCAAAGCCGATTACGGGAGCAAGCCCCAGAGATGATTCCCCTGCCCCGCGCTTTCCGCGTTAATTTCATTGGAGGCGTCTTTCTTTTAGCCTCCAGCGCCTGGTTAAATGCCCAGGAGTCTTCATTGGCGGAAATGCTCCCTGCCTTCAAGGAACAGGCGGTGGCGATCAACATCATCGCCCGGGTTATCGAAAACAACCGGCAGGAGATCTTTAATTCCGTCAATTCCCGGGTGACCATTCCGGGGCGGCCGGTGGGCATCAAGCTGGTGGGTTCCAATTTGGTGGTGGCGGTTCAGTTTACCCCCTTCTTTGGACGGAAAGGGAAGAATGTGCTGGTAGCCCAGGGGCAGATCTGGATGGAGATCCCCGGCGAAGGCATGAGGTACCAGACCACCCTGCAAACCATCCCCATGGAATTCGGGGAACAGGTTTACTTTTACCCCCTGGGTTCGGTTACCCAGCCGGAGGAAGCCCTCATCGAAATTCAACTGGAACTGGTACCCTACCGGGGAAAGAAAGAGGACGGCCCGGGGGCCGGCGAAGCGGCCGTGAAAGACGGGGAGAACGAAAGTTCCAGATGAGTCCGCGGCTCAGGGTACTTCCGGAGAGGTTTTTTTTTAAATTCCACGGCCTCATCTTTTTTATAGGGGTACTTTTTTCCTCCCTGCTCTTTGGATCCTGCGGGGAAAGGCTTCCCGAGATAAGTTCCATAAACCCCCAAATAGGCATGACAGGGGATGTGCTTACCATCCGGGGGAAGTATTTCGGCGAAGAACGGAAGGAGGCTTACGTTACCATCGCCGGCGTCCCTCCTACCAATTCCTCTTACCTTGAATGGGGCGATGGGGAAATACAGATAAAGATCCCCGAATTCGGGGATTCCGGCCTCGTGCGGGTCCACCGGGAGAACAGCCGGAGCAACGCCATGCTTTTTTCCAACCGGGCGACCATGCCGGCCCTGGTGCAGGGGGAAGACCTGGGCGCCGGCCCCCGGATCGTCTCGGTTAGCCCCCAGGCGGGTCCTATAGGCGGCCTGGTTACCATCTCCGGCGGGGGTTTCGGCAGCTTCAGGGATCAAAGCGCGGTGCTTTTTTCCTGGAACGCCGAACCGGTCCCCGCGGCCCCCGTGGAAGAGCGGAATCAGGAAATGGTGGAAGTATCCGATACCGAACCGGGCTACGAGTTCTGGAGCGAACGGGAAATCCGGGTCAGGGTACCCGACGGCGCGGTGGACGGCAATATTGAGGTCAGAACCCCCAGGGGTACGTCCCGGCCTTTCTATTTCGAAGTATCGGGAAAACCGGGAACCAAGATCTTTCGGGATAAGCGGATCTACACGGTCGCCTATCCGGTGGATATCCGTACCCGTAACGTGAGGGAGCCCAATACCCTCTACCTCTGGACGCCCAACCCGGTTCTCTCCGCGGCCCAGCGGAAGTCGGAAACCCTCTCCCGCAGTCCGGAACCTTTTGTGGAAAATTACCGGGGCACGGCCCTGTTCAAGCTGAACAACCTCGCATCCGGTTCAACGGTGAGCGTAACCCAAAGCTGGCTGGTAGAAGTGTACGCCCAGGAAACATCGATCCGCGTCCAGTCAGTAAAGGAAAGCGGTTCCCGCATGGCGGCCTATACCGCCCCTTCCCCCCTTCTCCCGGCGGATGATCCCCGGGTAACAGCCCTGGCGACTTCTATCGTTGGACGGGAACGGAACCCCTATACCAAGGCCCGGCGGATCTACGAATGGCTCCTCCGGGAAGCCAATATCGGTCCGGGCCCTCTTTCCGGGGGCGTTATCGAAGCCCTTGAGCGGAAACAGGCCGATCCCTACACGGCCGCCCTCCTCTTCTGCGCCCTGGCCCGTGCGGCGGGGATCCCCGCCCTTCCCTCCGCCGGGGTGCTGATAGACCGTGACCGCCAGACAAGCCGCCACTACTGGGCGGAATTCTGGATAGAAGACTTCGGCTGGGTTCCCCTGGATCCGGCTCTGGGGGCGGGAGCGGCGCCCGGGGGGTTTCATTTGCGGGAAGATCACCAGACATGGTACTTCGGCAACATGGACAGCAGCCGGATAACCTTTTCCCGGGGCCAGACCACTCTGTCCCAAATGGATCCCCGGGGCAGAACCGCGGTGCGGAACCGGGACTTTGCCCTGCAGAATCTCTGGGAGGAAGCGGTGGGGGGGCTGGAAGCCTACTCTTCCCTCTGGGGGGACATCACGATAACCGGGGTATACGCCCAGTAAGGGGGCCGGTTTTTAAAGGCGGTTTAGAAGCGCCGCTGTTCCAAAATGCCAAATTTTGGAACGGCAGCCTTGAATTGAAAGTGAAAGGAGCGGGAATGGCTGATCCCTCGGTTGTAGTAATGTCATTGGGAGGTTCCGTCGTGGCCCCCCAGGGGGTAGACGAGGCTTACCTAAAGGATCTCCTGGCCCTGGTGGGCAGGCTGCTTGGGGAAGACGAAAGACGGCGTTTCATCTTTGTGGTAGGCGGCGGCGGCCCCGCGCGAGCCTGGCAGAAGGCTTACCGGAACCTGGCCTCCAGGGCCTCGGATGGGGAAGCCGACTGGATAGGCGTAATGGCCACCCGGCTCAACGCCCAACTGGTAAAGGCGCTGATGGGGGAATGGTGCGGCCAGGATGTGGTAACCGATCCCACCCAGGCAGGCCCCCTCACGGACAGGGTACTGGTAGCCTCGGGCTGGAAGCCGGGTTTTTCATCGGACTACGACGCGGTAATCCTGGCGGAGCGTTTCCGGGCTTCCCTGGTGATAAACCTTTCCAACATCGACCGGGTCTACACCGACGATCCCCGGAAAAACCCCAAGGCCAAGCCCATCGACTCCATTTCCTGGGCCGATTTCCGGGCCATGGTGGGGGATGAATGGGTTCCCGGTAAAAACGTCCCCTTTGATCCGGTGGCAAGCCGTCACGCGGAAAAAATCGGGCTTAAGGTGATCTGTGCGGCGGGAAAAGATCTGCGGAACCTGGAGAATATTCTCCGGGGCCGGGAGTTCCTGGGAACGGTAATCGGTTGAGGCGCTTTCTTGAGGAATTCTTGAGTAAACCGCTTTTTTTTGGATATTATAGGGTAAGGAGACAGAAATGGAAATATCAGCTTTACAGAAGGCCCGTTACGCTTATCAGCCAAAACTTCCCGCCAGCCTGAGCCGGGATATCACCGGCATCGGAATCGAATTCGGCTCGCCCACGGAAGCCCTGGCGGATCAGGGGGACTTGAAAGAGCTTTTTAAAAACACCTACGGTAAACCCATTGCCGCCTTTGTGCCGGGGAGCCTTAAAGATATAAAACGCCGGTTGAACGTGGGGGTGATCCTCTCGGGCGGCCAGGCGCCGGGGGGACACAACGTAATCGCCGGGCTCTTCGACGGTCTCAAAAAAGGCAATCCCGAATCGAAGCTCTACGGCTTCCTCGGCGGCCCCAGCGGGCTCATCGGAAACAAACATATTGAAATTACCCCTTCGTTCATAGACGGCTACCGGAACACCGGCGGTTTCGACATGATCGGGTCGGGCCGTACCAAGATAGAAAGCCCGGATCAGTTCGCCGCCTCCCTGCAAACCGCCACCGAGTTGGAACTCAACGCGGTAGTGATCATCGGCGGGGATGACTCCAACACCAACGCCGCCCTTTTAGCCGAATATTTTCTTGCCCGGGGATCGGGGATACAGGTAATCGGCTGCCCGAAAACCATCGACGGGGATCTGAAGAACGGATACATCGAAGCGTCTTTCGGCTTTGACACGGCCTGCAAAACCTACAGCGAACTTATCGGCAACATCTGCCGGGACGCCAACAGCGCGAAGAAATACTGGCACTTTATCAAGCTTATGGGCCGGGCCGCCAGCCACATTGCCCTGGAGTGCGCCCTCCAGACCCAGCCCAATATCTGCCTTATCTCGGAAGAAGTGGAAGCCCGGGGGCTTTCCCTGGAGCAGGTGGTAGACCATATCTGCGCCTCGGTAGTCAGGCGGGCGGAAAAGGGGGAAAACTTCGGGGTCGTCCTCATCCCCGAGGGCCTGGTGGAATTCATCCCCGAGATGAAGATCCTTATCCGGGAACTCAACGATCTTATAGCTGCCGGCGAGGAATTCTCCAGGCTCAGTTCCTTTATCGATCAGCTCGAATGGCTCAGCAGGCAGATCTCCCCCGAATCGTACAAGCTGATCCGGAGCCTTCCGCCGGAAATCGCCCGGGAATTCCTTATGGATCGGGACCCCCACGGGAACGTGCAGGTGTCCCGGATCGAAACCGAAAAGCTGCTTATCGGAATGGCGGAGAAGAAACTCCAGGCGCTAAAAGAACAGAATCTCTACCAGGGCAAATTCAGCGCCCTGGGCCACTTCTTCGGCTACGAGGGACGCTGCGCCTTTCCTTCCAATTTCGACGCGGATTACTGCTACAGCCTGGGCTTCGGCGCCTTCGTGCTTATCGCCTCGGGGCTTACGGGCTACCTTTCCAGCGTGCGGAACCTTACCGCCCCGGCAGACCAGTGGATAGCCGGCGGGGTTCCCCTGACCATGATGATGAACATGGAACAGCGCCACGGCTCAAAGAAACCGGTTATCAGGAAGGCCCTGGTGGAACTGGAGGGGACGCCCTTCAAGGCTTTCGACGCGGTACGGGATACCTGGGCGCTTAAGACCAGTTTCCTCTTCCCCGGGGCGATCCAGTACTTCGGCCCCCCGGAGGTTTCCGATCTTACCACGAAAACTTTGAAGCTGGAGCGTCAGGAGTCAAAGCGTCGGGAGTTAAATTGTCAGGAGTCAAAGTGATGTTTATGAAAAACCGCGCGGATTTTTTTTCCCGAACCATCAGGATTCTGTTGTTCTGCGCCTCTTTGACCCTGTACCCCGGATTTGTCTCCGCCCAGGCCGTCCGGGAGAGCGGGGAAACTTCAAGCCCCCGGCGGCAGGAGACCGGACAGGGCTCTGTGCGGAACCCTGCGCAAAGCGCTGTGCAAAGCATCACGCAAGACGCCGGACAGGGTTCGGAAACGGAACTTCCCCTGCGGCGGCTGGCCCTCTTTTCCTCCGGGGTGGGGTTCTTTGAACACGCCGGGACGGTAAAGGGTTCGGCTGCGGCGCCGGCCCGGTTCAACCTGGTCTTCAACGTCTCGGCGGTGAACGACGCCCTCAAGTCTCTGATCATCAACGATCCCTCGCCCGGTTCCCCCACGGTGCGTTACGCCTCTTCGGAGACCCTGAACCGGGCTTTAAAGAGCCTGCGGATCGATCTTTCAGGCGATCCCGGCATCGGAGAGATCCTGAACGCCCTGAAGGGAGCGGAACTGGAAGTATCCGCCCCCGGCCCGCTAAGCGGAAGGATCATCGGGGTGGAGTACCGGGCCAGGGGTCTTACCTTTACCGGGGAGGAAGCCACGGAAGCCTGGCTTTCCCTCTTTACCCCCCAGGGAATCCGGGTAATCGCCATTAAGGACATCGGTTCCTTTTCGTTTAAGGACGAGAATATCAAGGCCGATCTGGGCCGCGCCCTGGATCTGCTTCTGGCCTCCAGAAACTCGGAAACCCGGAACCTCCTGGTAAGCCTTCCCGGGGAGGAAAACCGGATCGTCTCCCTGGGCTACGTGATTCCCGCGCCGGTCTGGAAAGCATCCTACCGCCTGGATCTGAGCGGGAAGGAACCCTTCCTCCAGGGCTGGGCCATCGTGGACAACGACAGCGACAGGGACTGGGACAACGTGGAACTCTCCCTGGTAACCGGCCGGCCGGTCTCGTTTATCCAGAATCTCTACGCCCCCTACCGCACCGCCCGGCCGATCCTGCCCCTGGCCATCGCCGGAGTGGCGGAAAGCCGGACCTACGATTCGGGAACCGGATGGGCCGGATCGGGTTACTCCGGAGCGGCGGCGGAACTTGCGGAAGAGTCGGCTTCGGTCTACAAAAGCACGGCGGATTCCAGCCGGACGTTTGACGAAAGGCAGGCGATCCCCCAAGCCGCCCTCCGGGCGCCTGTCCCCTCCCCCTCCAATATAAGCGGTGGGCTCATCCAGACCGCATCGGGAAGCCAGGCGGGGGATCAGTTTGAGTTTACCCTGAGAAACCCTGTGAGCCTGGAACGGCGGCAAAGCGCCATGCTTCCCCTGGTGGAAGGCTCGGTAAAGGCGGAAAAGACCCTGGTCTTCTCCGGCTCCCGGGCTCTGGCGGCCGGTTCCATCAACCCGGCCATCAGCGCGGAGCTTACCAACACATCGGGGATGAAACTCCCCGCCGGCCCTATCACGGTTTACGACGGGGGCCTCTACGCCGGGGACGCGCTGATAGAATTTTTCCCGGAAAACGAAAAGCGCCTTATCTCCTACGGGGAGGATCTTTCCGTTACGGGGAGCGTAAGCAGCGCCAACTCCCGGCTGCATACCGGGGTAACCCTGAGCGGCGGGGTAATGACCATTATCCGGCGGCTGAGTTACGAAAAGGTCTACGCCATCCGGAACGCCTCGGGGGAAACAAAAAAACTCATCATCGAGCATCCCGTCACTTCCGGGGCGACCCTGGCGGAACCGAAAAACTTCGATGAGCGGACGCCGAATCTCTACCGTTTCGTCAGTTCCCTGCCGGGAAACGGGGAAATCAAATTCACCGTGCGGGAAGAGACGCCCCTTTCCGAGCGGATCACCCTGGCCCAGCTCCGCCCCGAATCCTTTTTAAGCTACGCCGGCAGCCAGGAGATCCCCGCCAGTGTGCGGGCCCTCCTGACCAGGGCGATAGAACTGCGGCGCCTTGCCGATGAGGCCGCCCAGGTTCAGCAGGAACTGGAAAACCAGCGATCCCGGCTCGTTTCCGAGCAGGAAAGGATCCGCCGGAACCTGGAAGCCGCGGGGAACCAGACCGCCCAGGGACAGGAATACCTGAAACGCATGGTATCCATGGACGCCGAAATAGACGCCCTCAACGGCAGGATAGACGAGGCGAACAGCAAAACCCTTGCCAGCCGGAAGGAATACGATAACTATATCGCGGGTTTGAGCTTCAATTAGCCACAATCAATCAACCGGGCAGGAGGCTTTCCCAAAACCAAGCCCGAACCGAATTCCGCCGTCTAATCCAGGGGGAGGCTGATGCGGTTTATCACGTTCAACTTCATCTTGTCCGGCAGTTTGGCCAGAAAGCCGATGGTTTCCTCCAGCCCCTCGGCGCCGCTGCCGGAAGCATCAATAAAAAAACGGTAGGGTTCCACCTGTAGGGCCTGTCCAATCTTTTCAATCAGCCTGAGCGACGGGAAACGCCTGCCTAACTCTATCTCTCCGATGTAATTGGTAGCTGTATCGCACAATTCGGCCAGGCGGAACTGGGAGATTCCCCGCTCATGCCTGAACCGTCTTAGGTTAAAGATAAATATCTGCTTTAAGTCCATTATTTCCAGGCTAATTGCCAATAAGGGACTTGACAATTAATAGCCTGACATGTTTTTATTGTCATTATGCCGGGATTTTATCGGCTATATGATAATATTATGAAAATCTGCTCCAAATGCCGGGTTGCTATAAAAGGGCGCGGGAAGGGCCTGCCGATCCCGCGGATGGAACCGTTTCCGGTGGAAGCCCGCTTCCATGGTCACTAGGGAGGAACAAGGTTAAGTTTGAGACACATAGCAGCCGCCTCTAGCGGCTGCCCTTAGGAACCGGCCCGGGCCAGAGGTTTTGGGTTGGTTTGGCTGTTTTTCAAATAAAAGAGGAACCCCGGCGGCGGTGTGGTTCTTGCCGGAATTTACCGCAGCCGGGGCCGTGAATACATATAAATCATAGGCCTCCGGGCCATGGTTTTCAATATGCGCGGATCCTCTTTATTTCCCGACTCTTCGGGGCCGGGCCGGGGCGTAGTCCCGGAAAAAAATTTATAGGAGGACTCTTATGTCAAAGAGTATCCGCGCTGGCGCAATTCTATTGCTGGGAATTGCCCTTGTGTTTACGGCCTGCGAGGGACCGGTTGGCCCTGCGGGAAACGATGGAGAGCCGGGAACATCTGGAACGCCGGGAACATCTGGAACGCCGGGAACGCCTGGAACACCTGGAACACCTGGAACGCCGGGAACACCGGCCTTTCCCAACGGCGTGTCCCTGAGCACCATTGTAGAGGCGGGAGCCGGTACCCAGTGGGTAGATATCAGCGTGGTGGCAGCCATTGATCCGGACAAATATTTTACCTTTGCCGACGGAACCATTGACGGGACAGACGATCTCGGTGTCCTGGAAATGTTTACTGATACTGAGGCTTACGTCTACAGCTTCCAGGAGGACAGCGCCACCGAGGGAACCCTGCTGGTTAACCTGCCCGATGACGGGGATTGGTCCCTGGTCCCGGTTGCGGAGTATGTTTTTGACCGGGTGGCAGGCACCCTTACCTTCACCGATGTGGAGGGTCTTGAAACAGAGACCTTCGGGACTGATAAAATCTACGCCGTAGACCGTACCGCCGACCTGCCCTCATTTACCGACGGCACCTACTCCTACACGGACGGCAGCGGCAGAGAGATTGCTGCCGGGAGTGATAACGAAAAGGGATCCATTGTAGTTGACAGCAATGCTCCGGCCGACTTCTCCGATTCCGCCAGTATCTTTGGCGATCTCGCAGGTCAGAGCACCGTTACTATCTCGTGGCTGGGGGATACCCTTTACGGTACAATCGGCGGGGGCGATACCGTTTTGCTGGGCTCTCTCGGCGAGGTTGAGGCCGACAGGTTCAGCCTGGGGGAAAACACCTTTGAGCTGCGGGATGTGCCGGATGAGCTAACAGGCGGCGGTAGTAATACGGATGGTATATGGGCGCCCAAAAATGCCAGTGGCAACGCTCTAAGCGGCAACGCGAATGGTAAGTTTACGAACCTCAAGTTTGATGATACTGGGGAACTGAGCTTTGATACCACGAGTATTACCGATGCGGATGTGGATCCCTTGGACGGTGTTACAGCGGGTGCCTTCTACGTGCTGGGCGGGGAATTGCTCTATGCTGGTACTGAGGGTGAAGAAGAACTGGTTGCCACCTACGCCATAGAGGAGGACAAACTTACCTTTACCAACTTTGAGGTAGGCAAGAGCTACGGGACCTATACCAATGGTACTGTCCCGGACGGCGGTGGCGATATTGACTATTTTGAATAGGCAAGGCCGGTAAGCGGAAGGGCGGCAGATCTTCCGCTTGAAAAGGCCGAAGCCAGGGGCGCCCGTCGCGGCAGCGGGGCGCCCCCTTTTTATGCGCGGCTGCGGGCAGGGGCGACCTTGTGCCCTTTCCGCTATTGCTGTTATAGTAAAAACAGACTGCAACAGGAGATACTTTATGGTGGGAATGACGGCTGAACAAGCGGCGGAATGGGGAAAAACCCTGAGTTTTGAGAAAGTTTGGGCGGCCTTTATGGAGACCGACAAGAAATTCGTGGAAATCGGGGAAAAACAGGCAAAAACCGATGAACTAATTAGGGGGATCGGGGAAAAACAGACAAAAAACGATGAATACTCGGCTAAAGTTGACGCAAAAATTGACAGACTTACGGAGAATGTCAATAGATTGGCTGAAAAAGTTGACCGGGTAACAACCAATGTCGGCGGCCTCAACCTGTCCATGGGAGAGTTGGTAGAAACGCTTTTTGCCCCCCACCTGGGGGAAAAGTTTGACGCTTATCAGTATAACCTCAGACGCACATTCGGGCGTGTCCCCATATATGACGATACGAACCGCCTGCGCGGGGAAATAGATATTCTGCTTTCCAACACCACCGTATGTATGCCAGAAGGTTTTAAGCCAAAAGAGTGGTAAAAATAAGTTGGAAGGGGGGAGTCCCCATGAATCTCCTTTTATCCATCCAGCCGGTAATCGCCAGGCGCATAACCGGCGGGAAAAAGAAATACGAGTACCGCAGAGCTATCTTCAAAAAGGATGTCCGTT
>JAISWN010000253.1 GCA_031271075.1 Treponema sp. | reverse complement strand
ATAACGAATTACATCAAAAAAGGGTTTCACCTATTAGGTGAATGGATCATTTAACGTAATTCCTTGTATTATAAGGAATTAGGAAAAAAATTTGGAATTTTTATACGGATTCGGGTAATAATTAATAGAAAATTTTCTAAATTTTCTCTGTTATAGGGTAATATTAAAAATAATATGATCATAATGTTGCTGTACGCCCCTACATCGCATAACAGGTCTGTTAGCGCTTCGCCGCCAGTAGGCGGCTCGGCCTCCGCAACGGCTAGGTCATTTCGCTGCGCTCCATTCCCACGCCGTTGCTCCGGCACATTTTGCCAGCCCTGGTCTTTGCTTCGCAAAGCCCTTATTCGGGCTGGCAAAACGTCGCCAACAGCCGGAACGATAAGCCGGGGTTCAACAGCAGCCTCGGCCTCAAACCGAAGAGATAAATTCCAGCATCCGCTCCGCCACCGCCTGGGGTTTCTCCTGGTGGGGCAGGTGCCCCGCCTCTTGGATGAGGGAAAAGCCCGCCTCGGGCCGGAGGCTCCGGACCTGGTCCGCCGTGGAGGGGGGAAGTATCAGATCTTCCGCCCCCCAGATAAGGGAAACCCTGCCGGGCCAGGCGGCAAGTTTCCTGCCGGAAGCGGAAGCGGCCTCATTGGCCCAGATGAGGGATCGGAGGGACTTGAAGTAGGCGTTTTCCTGGGCACGGCTTTTCACCCTGGCCATGACCCGCTTCCGGAGGAATTCCCGATCCTCCTCCGCCAGGGCCTCAAAGTTGAAGTAATAGGGCCGCAGCGACCCGTAGGCTTCCTCCGGTTTCCCCCGGAGGGATCGGTAATACCTGCGTCCTATAAGGGGGACAGCCTGAAAGACCAGGCCCGGTGGAAGCTTCCCCTCCATGGGGATACAGCCGTCTATGAGGATCAGGGCTTTGACCAGATCCGGCCGGGCGAGGGCCGCCTCTTCGGCTACCAGGGCGCCCATGGAGTTCCCCGCCAGGACGGCGGGTCTTTCGGGCCGGGCGCAGAGTTCCAGAAGTTCCAGAATAGCATCCCGGTGGCGGCGCAAATTCACGTCCCGGTATGCTGAACGGCCGAATCCCGGCAGATCCGGCGCAAGAACCCGGTACCCTTCCCCGCTGAGAAAGGGGATAAGATGCCGCCAGGAATCCGCCTCGTCCCCCAAGCCGTGGATCAGGATGAGGGCGTGCTTGTCCGATCCCGCCTTAGCCCCCAAGCCGGGGACATCGTAATAGAAAAGCCCTTCACCCTTCTTGGACGAAGCCAGTTCCCGTCCGAAGGCAGCCAGGGGCAGCCAGGGGACGAACATCGAATTTTCCGCCATCTCGTATGCCGCCATCTCGTATGATTGTAGATTGTAGTCTCCCTGGGGTAAAAATACAAATCGGCATACTCCCTTTCCCTATTGCATAAATTTGCATCATTCTGTATATTTATTCAAAACAGAGTACGCTGAGGAGGAGAAAGGGATGATTCGGCTTAAGGGGGTCTCGAAGACTTTCGGGAATCTGCAGGCCCTCAAGGATATCAACTTGCATGTCCGGGAGGGGGAGAAGGTTACCATTATTGGCCCTTCCGGTTCGGGTAAGAGTACCCTGATCCGCTGCATCAACGCCCTGGAAGAACCTAGCGACGGGGAAGTGTATCTGAACGGGGATCTTTTGATGCGGAGCAACCACACCCACCTGGTCCGTTCCTACTGTGCCATGGTGTTCCAGCAGTTCAACCTTTACCCCCACATGACGGTACTGCGGAATATCACCCTGGCCCCGATCAAGCTCCAGAAAAAGACCAGGGCGGAAGCGGAGGAGATAGCCTACCACTACCTGGACGTGGTGGGGCTTCGGGATAGGGCAGACCTCTACCCTTCCACCCTTTCCGGCGGCCAGCAGCAGCGGATCGCCATTGCCCGGGCCCTGGCAACCCAGCAGAAGATACTGCTCTTTGACGAACCCACCAGCGCCCTGGATCCGGAGATGGTACAGGAAGTTCTGGACGTGATGATAAAACTCTCAAAAGAATCCATTACCATGGTAGTGGTAACCCATGAAATGGGATTTGCCCGGCAGGTCGCGGATCGGGTTATCTTCCTGGACAACGGGCTCCTGGTGGAAGAGGGGCCGCCGGAAGAGTTCTTTGAACATCCGAAAAATGAGCGAACCGGCGCGTTTTTGAGTAAAATTTTACGTTAGCGTGTTTCAAACAGGAATTTTGTTTTGATTTCTTGTTTCGATTTTTTCGATTTCTTTTTCAAGGAGGCACAGAATGAAGTTTGCGGGAAAAATGGTATGCGTGGCTTTGGTTCTGTTGGCAGCGGCCGGCGCTGTATTCGCCGGCGGGACAAAGCAGGAGAGCGCCGCCCCGGCAGCCGCAAGCACGGGAAACCCGGATCTTGACCGGATCGTCAAGGCGGGGCTTCTCAAGGTGGGGGTAAAATCGGACGTTCCCGGTTTCGGCCTTCTGAACCCCAATACGGGCAAGTACGAGGGCATGGAGATCGACATGGCCAAACTTATCGCCAGGGAGATCTTTGGGGATGAAAACCGGGTGGCCTTTACCCCGGTAACCGCCAAGACCCGGGGGCCCCTGCTGGACAACGGGGACATTGACTTTGTCATCGCCACCTTCACGGTAACCGAGGAACGGAAGCTTACCTACAACTTCTCCTCGATTTATTACACCGACGGGGTGGGCCTTCTGGTAAAAAAGGCCGCCGGGTATACGGGCCTTAAGGATCTGGGAGGCAAGACCATCGGGGTTGCCCAGTCCGCCACCAGCCGGAAAGCCATTGAGGACGGCGCCGCCCCCCTGGGGGTAAAGGTCAGCTTCAACGAATTCGCCACCTATCCGGAGATAAAGGCCGCCCTGGATTCCGGGCGCGTGGACGCTTTCTCGGTGGACAAGGCTATCCTCCGGGGTTACCTGGACGCATCGGTGGAACTTTTGCCCGACACCTATGCCCCTCAGCCTTACGGGATAACCAGCAAGCTGGGTAACAAACAACTGGCTTCCTGGGTTGACGGCCTGGTTACCAAGTGGCTGGGAGACGGCACCATTGCCGGCCTCATCACGAAGTACGATCTGTAAGGGAGAGTGAGGAGTACTGGAGTATTCAGTGAAGAGTACTCCTCACTCCATTCAGAGGTTTTGCGTTGGATTTTTTAAGTTTCTTTAATTCCGGGCCTTTCGCGTCCGGACCTTTCGCGCTTTGGCGCTGGCAGCGGCTTTTTATGGCTTCCCCGGAATTCCTTGCCGGTTTCGGCGTTACCATCCTGGTCTCAATTCTCGCCCTGCTTTTGGCCCTGGTCCTGGGTGTCATCTTCGGACTCTGCTCCACATCGCGGAAAAAGATCCTCAAGGCCGGGGCCCGTGCTTACGTGGAAGTTTTCCAGAACACCCCCCTCGTGGTCCAGGTGTTCTTTGTCTACAATGCCCTTCCCTACGTGGGGATACGGCTGGACGTGTTTATGATCGGTATGCTCTGCGTGGGGATCTACCACGGGGCCTACGTATCCGAAGTGTTCCGCGCCGGGATTACCTCCATCCCCAAGGGGCAGATGGAAGCGGCCCGATCCCAGGGCTTTTCGTATATCCAGTCCATGCGCTATATCATCCTGCCCCAGACGGTCACCATTGTTCTTCCCCCCCTGGCGAACCAGGCGGTGAACCTTATCAAAAACACCTCTACCCTGGCGCTGATAGCCGGGGGCGATCTGATGTACCGGGCCGACTCCTGGGCCAGCAACGGCACCCTGAGCTACGGGCCCGCTTACCTGATCACCGGGCTCCTCTACTTCTTCCTCTGTTTCCCCCTGGTTACCTGGGCCCGGCGGCACGAGGTGCGGATAAAGAACCGGGATACCCAGAAGACCGGGGATGTCCCTTCAACAGGAGGCGCGAAATGAGCCCCCAGATCTTTGCCGACATCTTTACCCTCGTCAATCTGCGCTACATCTTCATGGGCCTCCGGACGACCATAGTGGTTTCCCTGTCCACCGTGCTGCTCTCCATCCTGCTGGGAACCTTTCTGGCCCTGTGCCGGAACTATGAGAAACGTTTTTTGGGGAGGATCGCCTCGATTTACATCGAAGTGTTCCGCAGCACCCCCCTGCTCCTGTGGATTTTGATCTGCGTGTTTATGCTGCCCTTCGGGACCTACCTTATCCGGGGAACCCTGGGGCTTACCCTCTACACTTCGTCGGTTATCGCGGAAATCGTGCGGGGAGGGCTCAACTCCATCGCCAAGGGCCAGTTTGAGGCCGCCAAATCCCAGGGCTTCAACTTCTTCCAGACCCTGCGTTACATCGTGCTACCCCAGTGTTTCCAGCGCATCGTTCCCTCCCTGATGAGCCAGATCATCACCACCATCAAGGACACCAGCTTCTTCGCCCAGTTTGCCATTGCGGAATTTTTCTTCAACGCAAAGAACCTGATGGGGGTTATCTCCCGGAATACGCCGATTACCAGCGCCCATGTCTTTGTGCTGTACTGCTTTATCGCCCTGACCTACTTCATCATCAACTTCAGCCTCTCCTGTATC
>JAISWN010000163.1 GCA_031271075.1 Treponema sp. | reverse complement strand
CCTTTTCCCCTTGAGGAATCTGGCCCTTTTAGAGAGGAATTCCGCCGATACCAGGAGAGCGGAGGTGGCAAGGAAGGCAAAACCCAGGAAAGCCCCTGAGGTAAAGGCTTCCTCAATGGCGTCCCCAAAGACAAGAGCCGCCGCCACGGCCGGAAGGGTGGCAAGGATAAGGTAAGCCGTAAGAGGCTGGATGATCCGCCTTAAAATGTCCCGGATATCCCGCCAAAGCACGACAAACACGGCGATCAGGGTTCCCCCGTGAACCAGGGTATCGAAAAAAAGAGCCGGCCCGGAGATCCCCAGGAGCTTCTGGAACAGCACCAGGTGGCCGGAACTGCTCACCGGGAGGAATTCGGTGAGGCCCTGAACGGCCCCCAGGAAAATAGCTTCAAATACGCCCATGCCCCACAGTAGCCGTAATTTCCCCCAACCGCAAGCCGGTAGTTCCCCGCAAAGGCGGAAAGTTCACCAAGCCCTATTCGCGGCCGGTTCTGAGTTAGGGGGCGGGCAGACTCTCTTTTCTTTATGCCCCAAATAGAGTACACTAATCCGTATATGAATAACAATATGAATAACAAACTTACGGATCTGGTGCGCATTGGCATTTTTTACGACGGGTATTACTTTTATAAGGTGAGCAACTACTACAAGTATGAACACCCCAAGAGATCGCGGATAAGCATTTCCGGGCTTCACAACTTTATCAGGAACGAGGCTGCAAAGATATCCGGAACGGACTTTAAGCAGTGCCAAATCGTGGATGCCCATTACTTCCGGGGCAGGTCTTCCGCCAAGGGGGAAATGGAGAAAAAAATACAAAGCGAGCGAATCTTCGAGGATATCCTGATGCGGGAGAACATTGTTACCCATTACCTTCCCCTGAGGGTGGGCCCGGACAATGTGCTGCAGGAAAAGGGTATAGATGTGTGGCTTGCCCTGGAAGCCTACGAAATGTGCATATACAAAAAATTCGACATCATCGCCCTGGTAGTCTGCGACGGTGACTATGTGCCCCTGGTGCGGAAGCTCAACACCCTGGGCGCCCATGTAATGCTGATCAGTTGGGAATTCGACTACTACAACGAGAACGGGAGAATCGAAAGCACCCGGACCTCCCGCCAGCTTTTGGAGGAGGTGTACTACCCGGTTCTCATGGGAAAGATCATCGACAGCGGCAGTCAGGACGAATTTACCAACAACCTTTTCGTTCTGGAGCGGGAAAACTATTTCCCCGCGGGCAATGAGGTCAACGTCAAATCTCTTGCGGAAGCCGGGCTCCAGCCGGGGAATTCGGAAAACTTGGAAAACTTGGAAAACGATTCTTTCATTTCCACGATTTTGAACGTTAAAGAAGGCTACGGCTTTATCGAAGACCGGACGGTGAACAACGTGTTTTTCCACTACAGCACGGTGGAAAACGCGGACTTCAACGACCTGAAGCCGGGTATGCAGGTGCGCTATTACCGGGAAGAGGACGAGGAACAGTCCAAGGCCATGGCGGCCCCCCGTTTCCGGGCAACCAAGGTCATTGTTCTGGGCTAAAAACCTCCTCAACCTCGCCCTGAAGCCGAACCTGCGGTTCGGCGGGGTGTGGCCCCACGCAGGACTTCCTTTCCGGCCCCCGCTGCCGATGGTTTCCCCCGGCCGGACAATAGACTTGTTCAACAACCCGGTTGGTTGTCTCACAAGTCTTTGCGGTTTTTGGGGCTTAAAAGCCCTCCGCTAAAGCCTTGCAAAACCGCGTTTTTTAGCGGAAAGGTGGAATTTTTGGTCAAATCGTCTATGAAAAAGGTGGAATTTTTGGACAAACTGTCTATGAAAAAGGTGGAATTTTTGACCAAATCGTCTATGAAAAAGGTGAATTCCTTCCTTGTACAATACCGGAAAATGTTGTAGCATTGCATGTCAGTTATGGAACGCAAAATCTACCGGGAACTGCGGAAATGGAAGGATGGGGGCGCCAAAAAACCGCTCATGGTTATCGGGGCGCGGCAGGTGGGCAAGACGTACATTGTTGAAGAATTCTGCCGGCGGGAATTCCAAAAACATGTCTTCTTCAATCTGTTTGAACGCGCCGATCTGGTATCTGTTTTTGCGGAGGAGATAAACACCCGGGAAAAGATCAGCCGGCTTGAACTGCTGGTCGGGAAGAAGCTTGATTTTGAAAATACGGTTATCTTTTTTGATGAAGTACAGGAATCCGAAGATATTATAGCGGCCCTTAAATATTTTGCCGAGTCGGAAACAAAATACAAGATCATCTGCGCGGGATCCCTGCTGGGTGTAAAGCTCAATAGATTTACCAAGCCATTTCCCGTAGGCAAGGTAGAAATGCTGTCTATGTACCCCATGGATTTTGAAGAGTATCTACAGGCGAAGGGGGAAGATCTGCTGCTGGGGGAAATCAAATCCTGCTTTGAAAGAAACAGAAGTATATCTGAACCATTGCACGGGAAATGCATGAACTATTTTCACACCTATCTCTGTACCGGAGGTATGCCCGAAGCGATTGCCGGTGTAATTGAGGCGGATAATGATGTTCTCCGGTTCAACGCTTCTATTCTGACTAATATCCGTTCTTCCTATCTTAACGATATGAACAAGTACATTGCCAGTACCGCTGAAAGCACGAAAATTGAATCCGTCTATAATTCCATTCCCGTGCAGCTTGGAAACAAGAGCGGCAAGTTTCAATACGCGATGGTAAAAAAGGGCGCCAGAAGCAGGGATTTTTCATCCGCCCTGGACTGGCTTGTGTCAAGCGAAATGATTTACTTGTGCCATAAGGTATCGGCGCCGTACATGCCCCTTAAAGGCTATGCCGAAGAAGGATTTTTCAAGGTTTTTCTGAATGATACGGGTATTCTGTGCAATATGCTTGATATCAGGTTTTCATCGATCATGCTGGACAGGGATTTTCATTATAAAGGCATCATTGTTGAAAACTATGTTGCCGCTCAGTTTGTGGTTTCAGGTCTTCCGCTGTTTTACTGGAAAAGTGAGAATACCGCCGAGGTTGATTTTCTTATCGACGGTGAAGAGGGCATTATCCCTGTTGAGGTAAAATCGGGGAAGAACAAGGCCTCGCCAAGCCTTGAGGTGTACCGTTCCCGCTACAAGCCGGCCGTTTCGTTCAAGATAAGAAACGGCAATTTTGGATTGCAGGACGGCGTTAAGAGCGTGCCGCTGTACGCGGTTTTCTGTATTCACCGCTAAACGGGAGGTTTAATCAACCTGGCCTTTAAAACCACTCCCCGTTTCCGTCTTCCCAGGGGCAGATTTCGCCGGGCCGGAAAAACAGGGCGATTTCCCGTTCGGCGGAGGCGGGGGAGTCGGAGGCGTGCACAACGTTAAGCCGGGTTTGGGCGGCGTAGTCCCCCCGGATAGTTCCCGGCGGGGCTTCCAGCAGGTTCGTGGGCCCGGCAAGGCGGCGGACCAGGGCGATTGCATCTTCCCCCTCCAGGATCATTGCCGCTACCGGGCCGGAAAGGGTGTATTCCACCAGTTTGTCGTAAAAATCCCTGCCCCGGTGTTCGGCGTAGTGGGCCTCGACCAGGGATCTATCCATCCGCAAAAGCTTAAAGGCGACTATTTTAAGGCCCTTCCGTTCAAAGCGGCTGATGACCTCTCCGGCGATGCGCCGCTGGAGGACGCCGGGTTTCAGCAGGACAAGAGTTCTCTCCATGCCTTAACTGTAGCGGATTCCGGAGGCCCGGTAAAGTGTTGCGGGCCAGGCCGGGGACAAGGCCCTAAGGTTGATTAATTTTTCGTGTTTAATTTGGCCTGGGCACGAAAAAAGCCTTAAAAAACACGCCGAAGCGGGGTTTTGCGGGAAGGACGGCGATTTTTCTCCTATCCGGTTGAATATTTGCACAGGCACTTGATCTTTTTTTAACTATGGGGTACATTGGTATCCGTGGAAACCAGAAAAAGCGCCCTTTTAGCGGCCGCCCAGTTTAATTCCCTCTATGCCAAGGAATTTGATATTACCCCCCCCCCCCCCCATGTTCATCGTATAGCGTAGGAGCCTGTTGCACTTGTGGATTTTTGCGCCACTTTGTGCCGCAAAAATCCCGATTATCCGGCTCCTGCGAACCTTCGGTTCGACGCAGTTTGCAGGGTAAAAAATCGCCTAATCGGCGATTTTTTGAGATTTTAAGCGCGAAGCACAACAAACTGCTAGCTCTTTCGGAGCCGAACCATACCGCCATATACAGCGCCTCAGCCTCTCCCCGCTGCGGGGGCTTTTCCACGCAACAGGCTCCTGTGCAGCAGGCTGCCGGAGAGGGGATGGCATATACACTGAAAGCCGGGGAGGAGGAAAGAAAGGGATAAAATAGGTTTTTAACAGGGGCCTGAGCCCCTGATTAAAACAAAAGAGGAACCCCGGAGACGGTTAGATCTTGGTCGAATGGCCGTTTCCGGGGTAAAGCTAGGTACACAAAAAGTATAACGCTTTTTTTGTATTTAGTCCTCTTTTTGTTGGCCTTTCGTTGGGAAGGCCGAGTTTACGTGAAGGAGGACTCTATGAAGAGAAAGAGTCTGCTTTTTGGTTTACTGGCGGTACTGTCCGCCGTATTGATCTTTACCGGCTGCGCGAACCCCGCCGACGG
>JAISWN010000115.1 GCA_031271075.1 Treponema sp. | reverse complement strand
CTCAGCAGTCTCCGATACTCCTTCCCTACCAATCCCTGCCCTTCCCCCTCAAGTACCCCTCCCGCCGCGGCAATGTTCTAGACTTATTATTATATCTACAAAAGATACGATGAGCAGGCCGCCTTAAAATTACTAGAAGATATTAAAATAGTGCCAATAAGAATTGATGCGGAAATAACAGACACTATTTTAATAAAGGCCGGTCGATTAAAATCATTGTATAAAATGTCAATGGCTGATTCAATAGGATTGGCAGAGGCAATAATAAATGGCGGATATTTTGTTACAGCCGATCATCATGAACTGGAAATAGTTGAAGAAAAGGAAAATTTGAATATAGTTTGGATCAGAGTAAAGAAAGAAAAAATAAAAGCGCCAACCAACTGCGCATAACGAGGCTGTCGAATAAGTCCGTTTCAAGGTGTTAAGACACTATATATAGCGTATAGTTGGCACGAAATACACCATATATAGTGGTTGTTGAGCCGTTTGAAGACTTTTCCGACAGTCTCAACAGGACTGTATATGCTTCGGGCCTAAAGGCCCCTCGGGGTTCCGTGTGGCTAGGTCATTCGCTACGCTCATTCCCACGCCACACTCCACCCACATTTTTGCGGTTGCTGGAATGCTTCGCATTCCTTTATCGCAACCGCATCTATGATAAAAATCAAGTGGTTTTCTGAAAATTTACGCTGTTTTCTCTAAAAACCTCCGGTACTGCTCCATCTTGCCCAGGTGGTTGCGCTCGTCCCGCCCATAGTGGTATTCCCCCTTCTTCATATACAGCCGGAACGATTTAACCACGGTTTGTACAGAGTTTTTCACGGAGATAGAGAAGAATAAGCCCGGTTTGGTGAGAAAACCTCCGTATTTCTCCAAGACAAACTGTCAGTCCTCCGTGGTTTTTCTTTTTTTAGCATACCAGGCGTATCTTCCTCATAAAAAGCTGTTTAGACTTTACAGACTCCTAGTTGAGCAGCGCCGCTGTCTCCGGCTGATCCCAGCGGGTGGCTATGTCGGCGGGACGTTCCGCGGAGATATTCTTTAAGTCTTTGTCGGCCCCCAGTTCCAGAAGCAGGGATATAAGCTCCGGGCTGCCGTAACGGGCGGCGTAATGGAGGATCGTGTTTCCCGAAGCGTCCCTGGCGTGGATTGCCCTGCCGGAAAAAAGCGCCTGTACGCCCGTCCGGCCCCTGGCAAGGGCCAGTTCCCCCGGGCTTTTACCGTCCCCCGCAAGGGTAAAGGGATCGGCCCCGGCGTCGGCCAGCAGTTTGGCGGAATCCCAGGCGTCCTGATCCACCGCCAGCCGCAGGGGATTGCGTCCTTCCGCGTCTATAGAGGAAAGACGGGCGCCCTGGTTAACGATGGTCTCGATTATACTCAGCGGGGCGCGCTCATGGATGGCTATATGCAGGGGCGAGGCGCCGTTGTCATCGGCTGCGTAGATCCGGTCTTTGGTCAAAAGGGTAGATACCATTCGGGGGGATATGGAAAGGGCCATCTGGAAGGGGGTTCTGCCCATGGCGTTCTTCGCGTGAATGGGAGTGCCCCAGCTCAGCAGCATACTGATAAGATCGCTCCGCTCGGCGGCCACCGCGATATGAAGGGGGGTGTCTCCCCGGCTGTTCCGGGTATTGGGATCCGCCCCCAGATCCACCAGCCGGTCCACCGTCCCCGGAAAGCCCGCCACAATCGCTTCCATGAAGGGGGTGTTGCCTTCGGCATCCCGGACTTCAATATCCGCCCCCCTGCTTATCAGGATGGTTTCTATGTCGGTAATCCCCAGGCGTATGGTGTCGTGGAGGGGGGTCTTGCCGTTAAGAGCGTGGGCGTTAATGTCGATTCCCGCCTCAATAAGGGCCAGGGCCGCTTTCCGGCTGTTCCACCGGACCGCCGCGTGGAGGGCCGAATTCCCCATATTGTCCCGGCTGGACAGGGAAGCCCCCGCCTCAAGCAGGACCTTTACGGTAGTATCGTTGTTGTACTTTACCGCCACAAAAAGCGGAGTTTCGCCGGTGGCGTTGGCCGCCTCGGTATAAGCCCCCTGCTGAATCAGAAAGGGAATATACCCGTCAAGTTTCCACTGGGCGGCGTAGTGAAGCATACTGTTCCCCAACCCGTCCTTGGCCGTAATGGTGCGGGGATTGATCATCCATTGCCGTACGCCGCCGGGAGAATGAAAGGTAAGGTAAAGCGGGCTTTCACCCCGGGTATTAGGGGCAAAAATATCCGCTCCCCGGGAAAGAAGCATCTCCCCGATTTCCGCTTCGTTCTGCCTGACCGCCAGATGGAGGCTGGTTTCCCCTTCCTTGTTCCGGGCATTGACCAGGGCCCGCTGATCCAGGATCAGGCCGATGATCTTTATATCCCCACGGTTTTTAATCGCTATATGGAGCATGGTGTTTCCCGCGCTGTCCGCCTGATGAACCGTTTCCGGGATAATCAGGGCGGTTAAAACCGGGCCGTTTTCCTCCAGGGCCTTTTCAAAGGGGGTTTCGCCGGCGTTATCCGTCGCGAAGACATCCGACTGATAGGCCAGGAGCAGGGGGATAGCCTGGAGGCGCTTTTCCTCTACCGCAAGGTAAAGAGGAGTCTTGCCGTCGATATTCCTGATGGTCACATCCGCGCCGCCCCCAAGCAGAGCCTGGATAATTTCAGCATCCCGGTTAAGGGTAATGGCGATATGGATGGGGGACTCGCCGTGTTCATCCCGCAGGTTCGGGTTGGCCCCATGGGAAAGGAGAAGGTTGACAGCCGCCAGGTGGCTTGCCGGGGGAACGGCAATGTGAAGCACAGAGTTCCCTTTCGCGTCCTGGGCGTCTATCTCAGCCCCGCAGGCGATAAGCATTTCCATTGCCTTGATATTGCCTGAACGGGCCGCCTCGTGGAGCGGGGTAGTCCCCGAGGCGTTCTTGGTATTGACATCCGCCTTTCTTTCGATAAAGAAGGCGATAAGCCCCGTGTGCCCTTCCCTGGCCGCGTAGTGCAGGGCCGTACCGCCGTCGGCGCCGCGGATATTGTAGTTTGAACTGCGGGCCGCCGGGGCAAAATAGGGGAATATGGGATTATCCGACCGATCCCCGGCAAGGATAAGTTTTTCCGCAATCTCCGCGTGATCCCGGGATTCAGGCCGGCTCAAGGCCAAATCCAGCGGGGTTTCCCCCTCCCTGTCCTTTTTGAGAACCGGCCTCGCGGTTTTCAGTATCGGGTCTACAGCCTGGGCTTCCCCTTCAAGAGCCGCAAGGTGGAGGATGGTCCTTCCCCGGAAATCCTCCGCTTCAACCGAAGAAGATGTCAAAATAGAGTTGAGGAAATCCCCCTTGAGGGCGATGCCGGTCAGAGCCGGGCTGCCATCATCCGCCATGGGAATGTGGATATCCGCCCCGGCCGCGGCAAGGACCCTGGCCGTCGCGGGATCCTGTTTTTCGGCGCTGATAGCCAGGGCTGTCCTTCCCTCGTGGTCCTGGGCATCCACATCCGCCCCCAGGGCGATAAAGAACCCGGCCAAACCGGAATCCTGGTTTTCCGCCGCTATATGCAGAGGGGTCCTCCCCCGGCTGTCGGTAGCGTGAACGTCTACTTTGCCCAGAAAATACTCTCTGGCCTTGTCGGATTCGCCCCTTTCAAGGACGGCCCATACGTCCTCTTCGGCTTGCGGACTACTCTTGCAGCTTGAAAAAGAAAGAAGAAAAACGGCGCAAAAGCAAAAACCCGCTGCCCGGAATGGATAACTACACTTCATACCCTCTTATCGGTATCCGAAACTATCGTCTTGACAATCCCCCAAAAAATAACTAAATTGGAACCACTTTCGCGGCCATGGTGGAACTGGTAGACACGCCAGCTTGAGGTGCTGGTGCCGAGAGGCATGGAAGTTCAAGTCTTCTTGGCCGCAAAGAAAAAGTTAACCCTGCCCGGATCAAAGTAACATTTTTGTATAATGTACCGCCGGGTGCTTGAAGACTTGAACTTCCGAGGGCTGCGCCGACCATGCCCGAAGATGCATGCGAAACATTGAGCATGTTGATGGGATAATGCCGCGCGGCACAGGGCCAAATAAAAGCCGTATATTTTAACGCATGTCATAGGCCCGGGAGGGAAAGGCGCCAAGGATGGCGCCGGAAGCGGCCCGAGGCGGCCCGGAGCATCCGAACAGGAGGTGAGGATGCGAAGGGTTCAAGTCTTCTTGGCCGCAAAAGATGCCCCCTGACAGAAAAAGCAGCAGGATAGTCTGATGTTACCCCCGGCGCCTTGCGTTTACTTGACAAGGCGGGGTTTTGGTACGATACTTCAGGTATAGCGAAGTGGCGGGCGTGGCTGCCGCCGGGCGCAGGTCTCCTACGCTTCCCCGCCGGGACGGCCTCCGGCTGCTATAACCTTTCTTGCCTCGATATGTCTGATATTTCATTCATGGTTACAATCTTTTCAAACCCCGCCATGTCCAGGGGCTTTATGATTTTGTAAAACGTCCGGCTTCGCAGCGCCCTATTGTGAGTACTATTCATCACTTCATCAAAATATAAGTACGTTGCCCCAGCCTCTCTTTTTGCGTAGGCGTTCACCAGTGCCCCTTGCCGGATAGTGCCGATGATCGCCATGTCCGGCGCCTTTACAATGCCGGGTATTTTTTCAAAGTCCGTCT
>JAISWN010000097.1 GCA_031271075.1 Treponema sp. | reverse complement strand
GATAGCTGACAAAGGAAATACAAAGTTACCAGTGAGGGGACAGGTCTGCCCTGATGAATGGATAAAGGCCAAAAAAGGTGTTATTCCAGGGAAATAATAATCAATGTGCCTGTACTATGACGGTGATAATTCTATTTTGGGGATAAATGGCCGCATGTTACAATCTTTGGTGATTTTTTGTACGGATTCAGGTTAAGGATAAGATACCAATTTTTTGTTCAGTCAAAGGGCATGGTATTTTTTATCAAAGAATACGCCATCACATGAAAGGGCAGGGATGCCCAAAATGTGGCCGAATAAAAATTATAGAGTCTCATTTTTTACGCCGAGAAGTATGGATTGAACGATTTGAAAAACTGCATGGAAAAGGCAAATACGATTATTCAAAACTTCCACAAAATCCGAAAGCAACTATGGAATTTCCAATTTATTTTGTCAATATCAAAAAACATTAAATTCCCCGCGCCACGGATGGCGCGGTGCGACGACAAATTTGGGGCAAAAAAATTGCGCATAACTGACTTCTAAATGTTCACACGATACTAGTATCCCGACATCATTCAAACTGTAGGTAGAGCCGTTTCAGTTTAATGCGGGCATCAGCAGTGGTAAATCGCCAGTCGATTTTACAGGCTTCCTTGTTCCGTCTCCGCTTCCATGCCGCCGTTTCTTCTCTCATCTGCTCTATATCGGGTATCCGTGGCGACAGCCCGTGGTTGTTTATCACATTAAGTTCTATTTCTGCCATGTTAAGCCAGCTCCCATGCTTTGGCGTGTAGTGGATTTCCAGCTTGTCCCTCAGCCGTTTCGCCTCTTCCGCAGGAAAGGTCTCATAGCTGTTCCCTTATCTCCGCCCTCCTCCACCCTTCAAGCGGAGCGACAAACATGAAGATATCACAGGTCCCGTTCCGCACATATTCCGTGTCAAAACAAGCCGGTTTCCCCGGTTCCACCGGCAGAGGAATTCGCGCCGGCCCGCATACCAGGGCGATAAGCCGCGCCTCATCCTCCCCCGTGAGAATGCGGGGCCGGTGCCCCTGGGCTTTCCCCTCAAGGGTTGTCTCGAACCCGTCCTCCACGAACCGCCGCTGCAAGTCTTCTATCGCCCGGCAGTGCCTCCCTGCCTTCTCTGCTATCTGTTCGTCGGTACAGCCTTCATTGGCTAGGAGCAATGCCTGGGATGAGTTTCCGTTTTTGGGCTCCATGCTTCCCCCGGTTGATAATGTCATGAAGAAGATTTTCTTCATCCTCCGTCAGTGTTACTTTGTATTTCTTCTGGGACATAGATTCCTCCTTCCTGGTTTCTATGTCTTCCAGGATACAATATCTTACCCGTTGTTACAATCGTGTCTTAATGTTAGCGTTCCTCCCGGCACCAGACTTCGCCGAACCCGGCCCGGCCGATCCGTTCCGCGTGGCCCTTTACGTCGGCGGCCCGTACCCCGGACAGCACTACCCGCAGGTACTGGCCGTGCCGCTCGTACTTGGGACTAAAACCCGCATCCTTAAGGCGGTTAAGGGTACGGGCGGCGTTCTTCTCCACTATGTAGGCCCCCACCTGGAGCCGGTAAACCCTGCCGGGCTGGGGCGCCGCTCCGGTGATCCTCGAGGAAACGGCCGAAGCTCCCACGCCGGAAGGCTCCGGCGGCGGGGAGGCCGCGGGGCCGGACGGGGATCGGATGTTGGGAACCGAGGTCGGCGGGCGGGACGGGGGAGAGGCGCGTTCCCCTTCGCCGCCTGTTTCCGTTTCGGCCAGGGCCTTACCCTGATCTCCGCCCTCAGATCCGGCAAAATCCGGTTCCTCTTCCCCGCCGTAAGCGGTTTGATCGTAACGATCTTGATCGTATTGATCCGGATCGTACTGTTCCTGTTCCGAGGCCAAGCCGCCGCTGTACGGATCATCCCCCGGCGGGTCTTGGGCCGGCAAGGGACCCCGGTCAATTTCATCCAGAACCCGGTTCCATGACCAGGAGCCGCCGGCGGTAAAATAAATGGTAACCGACCGGCCCTCTTCCATTTCCGGCCAGACCTTGTCAACCGTAAAGTGGATGGAGGTCTGGTTACCCGGATCGGCAAAGGAGATGGCGGTTTCCGAGACTTCCTCGAAAAGAACCCGGGCCTTGAACAGCATTGGCTCCGTCCCTTCCCGAGGAACCCCCTGCTTCCAGGCTTCGAACTGGGGCAGGGTGATTTCCCGGTACCGGGAACGGTCGATGGTCTGGGCGTTTCCCAAAACCGCGGCAAGGATCAGCATATAAAAAAGACCTGCCTTTTTTTTCATCTTTCATTTCCTCCGTTATCCTATGACCAGGGGCTTAGTTGTTGATTGCACCACAATATTTACCAGTTTATCCGGCACAGTGATCACCTTTACCACCCTGCGCCCTTCCAGCCACTTTTGGATCCCCGGCAGGGCAAGCCCCTGTTTCTCCAGTTCCCCCTTGCCTGCTCCCCGGGGCGCGCTGAATTTGTCCCGGATCTTGCCGTTTACCTGAACCACGATGGTCGCCTGGCTGTCCACCGTAAGGCTCTCGTCGTACCTGGGCCAGGAGGCTTTGGACACCGATTCCCGGTTCCCCAGCTTCTCCCAGAGTTCCTCCCCCAGGTGAGGGGCGTAGGCGCTGAGCATGATGACCAGAGGCTCCCAGAGGGAGCGCGGCAGCTCGTCGAGTTTGGCCAGCTCGTTGGAGTAGATCATCATCTGGCTGATGGCGGTGTTAAAGTTGAGGCCGGCCGTATCATCGCTTACTTTTTTGATGGTCTTGTGGAGCAGGCGGAGCAATTCGCCGGAGACCGGCGCGGTTCCATCCGATTTTTCCGGATTCCACTTCTCCCCGATGGCCCAGATCCGTTCCAGGAAGCGGGATACCCCGATAAGCCCCGCGGTACTCCAGGGCTTGCTTACCTCCAGGGGGCCCATGAACATCTCGTAGACCCGCAGGGAGTCTGCCCCGTAGTCCCGGACTATCTCGTCGGGGTTGATGATGTTTTTAAGGCTCTTGGACATTTTGGCGATAACCTCGCCCACTTCCTCGCCCGTTTCCCTCTCGATAAAGTGGCCGTCCCGGGTTTTCTCCACCTGATCCGTGGGTACCAGGGTCTTGTCCTTCCGCTGGTAGGCGAAGGAGGTGATCATCCCCTGGTTAACCAGCCGCAGGAAGGGTTCGGGACTGTTAACCAGCCCCAGATCGTAGAGTACCTTGTGCCAGAAACGGCTGTAGAGCAAGTGCAGTACGGCGTGTTCCACCCCGCCCACGTAGAGATCCACCGGTGCCCAGTAGTCCTGTTTATCCCTGGCCGCGAAAGCCTGATCGTTACGGGGATCCAGGTAGCGGAGGTAGTACCAGCAGGAACCGGCCCACTGGGGCATGGTGTTGGTTTCCCGCTTCGCCGGGCCGCCGCAGCGGGGGCAGACGGTGTTTACCCATTCGGGAATCGCCGCCAGGGGAGACTCGCCGGTCCCGGTGGGGGCGTAGGATTTTACATCCGGAAGCCGCAGGGGCAGATCCTCTTCCCTTAAGGGTACGATTGCCGAACCGGATTCCTCTTTGCAGTGCTCACAGTGGACAACGGGAATGGGCTCTCCCCAGTAACGCTGCCGGCTGAATATCCAGTCCCTAAGCTTGTAGTTCACCGCCTTTTTGCCGAAGCCCTGTTCCTCCACCCAGGCGCTTACCCTTGCCTTGGCCTCCGCGCTGGGGAGGCCGTTGAACTGCCCGGAGTTTACCGCGTAACCGTCGGCCACGGTGCACTCCTCCGGCTCGGCGGAGTAGTCCCTTGGGGGGTCGGATCTTGAAGGGTCATATCCTGAGGGGTCGTATCTTTCCTCTGAAACCACCTGCCGTATGGGCAACTTGAACACCTTGGCGAACTCCCAGTCCCGCTGGTCGTGGGCTGGAACAGCCATGATCGCCCCGGTGCCGTAGGAAATCAGCACATAGTCGGCTATCCAGATAGGGATCTTCTCGCCGTTCACCGGGTTTATCGCGAAGGCCCCGCTCCACACCCCGGTCTTGGTCTTGGCCAGATCGGTCCGTTCCAGATCGCTTTTTTTAGCCGCCTCCTCCAGGTAAGCTTCCACCGCGGCTTTTTGGGCGGGACTGGTAATTTTGGCTGCCAGGGGATGTTCCGGGGCCAGAACCATGTAGGTTACCCCGAAAAGGGTGTCCGGCCGGGTGGTGTAGATCTCCAGCTTATCGTCAAAGCCGTCGATGGCGAAGGTCACGTTGGCCCCTTCGGAACGGCCGATCCAGTTGCGCTGCATCTGTTTCACCGGCTCGGGCCAGTCCAGACCCTCCAGATCGTCCAGGAGCCGTTCCGCGTAGGCCGTAATCCTGAGTATCCACTGGCGGATCCGCCTGCGGACCACCCTGGTCTTGCAGCGTTCGCAGAGACCGTCCACCACTTCCTCGTTGGCAAGACCGGTCTTGCAGGAGGGGCACCAGTTGATGGGGCTTTCCGCCTCGTAGGCCAGGCCCTTTTCGTAAAGCTTGAGGAAGATCCACTGGGTCCACCTGTAGTAGTCCTCCCCGGAGGTGGCCAGTTCCCGATCCCAGTCGTAGGAAAAACCCAGGGCCTTGATCTGCTTCCTGAAGTGGCCGATGTTTTCGGCGGTCGTCTTTGCCGGATGAACCCCCAT
>JAISWN010000047.1 GCA_031271075.1 Treponema sp. | reverse complement strand
AGGTAAAGGAGAGGCCCCAAAAAATCTTCCCAGCGCCAGTAGAAACTGAAAATAGTAGATGTAATAAGCGCGGGGGTAATCAGGGGGAAGACGATCCGGGTATAAATAGTGAATTTATTGCAGCCGTCAATCATGGCGGACTGATCCAGTTCATGGGGAATGCCCCGGATAAACTGGACCATCAAAAAGATAAAGAAAGCCTGGCCGCCGAAATGGGGTATGATAAGGGGAAGAAAAGTATTCACCCATTTCAGCTTGAAGAATATGATAAACTGGGGGATCATAACCACCTGGTAGGGAAGCATCATGGTCAAAAACATGCAGGCGTACCAGAATTTGCCGCCCCGGAAGCGGACGCGGGAAAACCCGTAGGCTACCAGGGAGGATGACAGCACCGCCCCCAGGGTGGAAAAGCCGGTTACAATAAAAGAATTTTTGTAGAACGTGGCAAAACTGGTAGAACCGTTGTAGCGCCAGCCGCGGATATAATTCTGGATGGTGAAATTCCTGGGGATAAGGGAAACAGTGCCGAATATTTCACTGGTTTCCTTAAAGGAACCAAAGGCCATCCAGAGCAGGGGATAGAACATAAAAATTCCGATAATTACCACAATACTGTGAAATACGATCTCTTCACGCAGCTTCCTGAAATACCGTTGTTTTTGCCCTTTGGTCATATATGCCTCTTAACGTTAGGATTCGTAATAGACCCAGCGATCCGATGTCTTGAATATTAACCCGGTAAAGACGGCGATTATCAGAACCAGTACCCAGGCCATGGCGGAACCGTAGCCCATTTCATAGTAGGTAAAAGCCCGCAGGTACAGGTACAGGGCATAGGCCAGGGTACTGTTTTGGGGGTCCCCCTTGCCGCCGGAAATGATAAAAGCCTGGGTAAAAACGGTGAATCCGTTGATTAACTGCATGATCAGATTAAAAAAAATAATGGGGGTCATCTGGGGCAGGGTGATATTAAAAAACTGGCTTATCCCCCCGGCGCCGTCAATAGACGCCGCCTCGTAGTAGGTCTGGGGTATCTGCCGCAATCCCGCCAGAAAGATCAGCATGGAGGAACCAAACTGCCAAACAGCCAGAATGATGAGTATCCACAGGGCCGTGTCAGCCCGGGCGATCCAGCTTACGGTACTGTTAATCCCGAGGCTCTGGAGGAAAAGGTTCACCACCCCGTCGGACATGAACATCCGCCGCCACATGACCGCCACCGCTATACTGCCCCCCACCAGGGAAGGCAGGTAATAGGCCGCCTGATACACCCGGATCATCCGGGCAGCCCGCTTAAAGAGGGCGGCGACAAAAAAAGCGAAAACAAGCCGGGCAGGTACGGAGACAAAGGCGTAGTGGAAGGTTACCTTTACAGCTTTCCAGAACATGGGGTCTTTTACCATCCGCCTGAAGTTTGCCAACCCCGAAAACACCGGGGAGGCCAGAATGTCGTAATCGGTAAAAGAAAAATAAAATGAAACGAGGATTGGAATAACGGAAAACGCGAAAAACCCGATAAGCCAGGGGCTGATAAAGAGATAACCCGCTATATCCTCTCTTAACTGCCGTTTACCTGAATAATAACCCTTCATGGATGTTCCTTGGAATTGAAAAGGCTGTCCGGCTGAACCTTTCGGCTCTTCCGGGCAACCCGGTTTTTTGACTTACCTGGCCAGGATTTCGTGGGCGGCTTTGAGCATCTCTTCCGCCGCCTGGGTAGAAGAAAACTGACCCAACAGGCACTGGAGTACCACTTTCCGCATGGCGTCTTCTGCCTCGCCGGCCCGGGCGGGATCGGGGGGATCGATGGGGCTCGTGTAGGGGGTTACCTTGCCGATGTAGTCGAACAGGGTCTTCATCTGGGGATCAACCTTGGGGGCAAGGTGGTCGCGCACATCCGTGGGAACCGGAATACCCCGTTCCGCCAGCAGTATGCTGTTGGCTTCCAGATCGTTTACAAAGAAATTGACAAACTTAGCCGCCAGATCCTTGCTGGGGGAGGTGGAAAGCATCGAAATAAACTGGGACGGCTTAAGATAGGTGCCGAACTTCTTGTAGGGCCTGGCAAGATTGGGGTTGTTCGGGTGCATAATGTAAATAACATTCCGTTTTGCCGCGTTGATGTGCCCCACATGCTGGTTGCTCCAGTAGTAGGCGTTCCAGGTCTTGCCCCGGGAGAAGGGTTCCTCCTCCATGGTTACCTGGAGGAAACTCTCCTCAGGATTATAGAGAGCGCCGGCGGCCTTGAGCCGGAGGTTGATGTCCAGCCATTCTTTTATTTCGCCGGGGATACTGCTCCAGCCCATGGTCTTGCCGTCTGCCGAGTAGTAGGAGTAGCCAAGCTCCCGTGCCCAAAATTCTACCAGTTGCTTGTGGGCGCTGAAGGGATGGGTTTGAACGCCCGTTTTCTGGAAAATGGTCAGGGCTATCTGCTCAAACTCCTTCCAGGTCCAGTTTACATCGTCAATGGTTACCCCGGCTTTCTGCAGCACCGCGGGATCAACCCCCATGCCCCAGGCGTTGGTTCCCAGGTTCAGGGCAATAAGCTTGCCGTTTATCCGGCCGGAAGCTACGGCGGAATCTGCCCATTTGGAAAGGTCAATAACCTTGCTCTGGGTGTACGGATTCAGATCCTCCAGCAGGTTCCGGTTGAACCACTGGTTGATATAGGCGTAATCCTGCTGCATCAGATCGGGGAGGGCGCCGGAGGCGGCCTGGGTGTTCAGCTTGGTCCAGTACCCGTCCCAGGCGGTGGGTTCGGTTTCCACCGTTACGCCGGGATTCTTCTCCATGAAAAGCTGGGCGACCTTAACGGTCCGCTCGTCCCGCACCGTGTTGCCCCACCAGGCAAAACGGAGATACCCGCCCGATGTCTGGCTGGATGATTGGCTGGCCGTTCCGGCAGATTCGCCGCCCGGCGCCGCCGCCTCCTTTTTCTTACAAGAAAAAAGTGCCAGGGATACCATCAACAAAACCGCAAACAAAAACAAACCCTTTTTCATACTTCCTCCTCAATTTTCCGGAATTCCGCCGGTTCAGGAATTTGTTACCCGAAAGGGAACAAAACGGACCAACTTTTCCAAACATTATCATACGCTTTCTAAAAACTGTCTATCCTTTTTTACCTCCATTTTTTCACCTCCTTTTTTTAACTTTTTAATCCATGTGAAACATCTCTGCCAAAGGATCGCTTACCGGGGATCCGTCGGGGTTGGTGTCCATAATGTCCTTCATCATGCGCCACCATTTTTTTACGATATCTTTTCCGGGGAGATCCCCGTCGGCGGCGTCATCGGCAAGGTACTGGAAGGCAAAAAGGGTGTTGGTCTTCCTGTCCAGGTAAATCGAATAATCGGAAACCCCGGCCTTGCGAAGCTCCGCCTTAAGTTCCGGCCAGATAGCGTCGTGCCTTTTCTTGTACTCCCCCTCACAGCCCGGTTTCAGCCGCATGGCAAAAGCGTTCCGTTTCATAAGCAACTCCTTTTGTTACCGCAATTTCGTTTCGGGAACAGGATAAAGGAAAACCCGAAAAATGGGTAGAACCGGAGGCTTTCCCTGTAACTTCGGTTTTGGGAATGGCCCGCTATCTTGACGTTTTCGCGCTATTAATGACAACTACTAGTAGGCTGATTAAACTAAAACACATAATTAAGAGGAACAACCGGGAAATAGGCATACTTTTAGCCTAATCAAGGTACTAGAAGGGGAAATATGTCGAATTACTATCTGGCAATTGATCTGGGCGCCTCGGGAGGACGGCATATCCTGGGCCACACGGAGGACGGGAAACTTATCCTGGAAGAGGTTCACCGTTTTTCCAACGCCCCGCTACGGCAGGGGGATGCCCTGGTATGGGACGACGAGCGGATATTTGGGGAAATCGTTGCGGGAATCGTGAAATGCGGGGCCCTGAACAAGATCCCCCATTCGGTGGGCATCGACACCTGGGGGGTGGATTACGCCCTGATAGACAAGAAGGGGGAGCCGGTAAAACCCCTGTACTCCTACCGGGACTCCCGAACCGCGCCTTTCTTAAATACCCGGCCGCCTTTTGAGGAACTCTACGCCCTTACGGGAACCGCCGCCCAGCCTTTCAACACGGTGTACCAGCTTCTGGCGGACAAGGCCGCCGGGCGTCTGGAGGAGGCGGAGGATATGCTGCTCCTGCCCGAGTATTTTTCCCTGCGTCTTACGGGGAACCTGAGGGGAAAGGTTTTCAGCGAATACACTGCCGCTTCCACCACCGGGCTGCTGGATGCCCGGCGGCGATCCTGGGCGGAGGGGATCATCGGGGATCTGGGCCTGCCCCGGCGGCTCTTCAAACCGGTAAAGATTCCCCCCTACGAAACGGGAAGCCTGGAGGAAAGCCTGCGGCGGAAGGCGGGGTTCGATACCAAGGTGGTGATGGTGGGGGGCCACGATACCGCCTCCGCGGTGGGGACGGTGGAGGGGGAGGCCCTCTACATCAGTTCCGGTACCTGGAGCCTCCTGGGGATCCTGGGGGAGCCTATCCTCAGCGTTGAAGCCCGGAAAGCCGGTTACACCAACGAGGGGGGCCTTACGGGAAAGATCCGGTTCCTCAAAAACATCATGGGCCTCTGGATAATTCAGCAGATACGCCGCGAACTGGGAGACGCTTACAGCTTTGCCCAACTGGAGGAAGAGGCCCGTAAAACCGGGGAAAAGATCGGCAGGGCGGAAACAGGCTGGTTCATAGACGTGAATCTGTCCCAATTTATGAGTCCCCCCTCCATGATCGATGCGGTAAAAGCGGAATACCGGCGTACCGGCCAGCGGGTTCCCGAAACGCCGGGGGAGCTGGCCTTCTGCGTGTACTCCAGCCTTGCCGAGTGTTACCGCCAGGCCATCCGGGATCTGGAGGATCTTACGGGCAAGACCTACGCGGCCGTCTCGATCATCGGGGGGGGCAGCAAGGACGGTTACCTCAATTCCCTTACCGCCGCCCGCACGGGTAAGAAGGTCTACGCCGGCCCGGCGGAGGCTACGGCGGTGGGAAACCTGCTTACCCAGATGAAGCTGGCGGGGGATCCGGCGGTGAGAGAGGGTTTTTCCGGCCTGGTAAAACGGTCTTTTGATATAAAAGAGATATGAGCGTTTCCCAAAACGCGAACTTCGGTTCGATGCTGGTTTTGGGGCGGCCTTGCGGACCCTTTGCTTGTTGTGCCTGCGAACTCGGAATAAGCTCTCGATGCAAATGTATCGGAATCAGGGCCGCAGGTACTCGACCAGTTGTATCTCCACCCCGTCGGGGTCTTTGAAAAACGAGAAAACTACCTGGGGATTTGGGGAAATGGGACCCCGGACGCGGGGGTACCCGGCGGCCTCAAGTTTCCCCGTTGCCTCTTCCAGGGAATCCACCGTAAAGCCCACGGAGAAACCCGCAAAGGAAGGGTTCTCCACCCCGCCGATAAGTTCCACCACAGGCTTGTCCGCCTCGCCGAGGAATACGGGCCCCCGGCCTTCGGGGTTCCCCCTCACCACAGCCAGCCCCAGAATCCCCTGGTAAAATGCCAGGGAACGTTTTAGATCCCTGACCTGCAATGTAGTATGTGTGTACTGCATAAACGTCTCCATGTATACAAATATGAACCGGTTCCCGATCCGGGACGGTCCTTTTTAGTATAAGACGTTTTGCCCCTCCGGACAATGACGCGCATGTGTCCCGCCCGGTACCTTATGGTGAACAGCCCCCGGCGCCTGCAAAATATTCGTAACTACCCCACAATGAGCTGATTGGGAGCGAAAAGGGGCAGCGCCCCCTTTGTTAAAGCACTAGTATCCTGGCACGATTAAACTTGCGGATTTGGGCGCATTCCCACCTACGGCGGGAACCGGGCTATCCGCTTCAATTCCTCGACCCCCTGTGGGGGTCTGCGGGATTTCCGCTTCTATCCCTTGCGC
>JAISWN010000391.1 GCA_031271075.1 Treponema sp. | reverse complement strand
ATCTGGGTTTGCAGATACTTGAAGATTACGAGCACATAGCAAAACGTCTTGAATGTGAAAAACGAAAGCGGGGAATACGGTACCAGATGTGCAATACTTGTTAAATTAGTGCATATGGGGATATGCACCCGCAGGGCTTTCGCGGTTTCGGGGAAAAAAGTTGAAGGGACACGGTTTATTGGGGGAACGGGCCGGGGCCCGGATGGTTTTTGGGCAGCCCCGGTTAAGGCAGGTAAATCGGGGGGGTAAAAACAAACGTCATCAATATTTCTCCCATAGCAAGAATTTACCTGGAGATTTTATAGTACCACCTGCTCTTAACCGAGTCAATGAAAGAGCCGCCTTTTTTCAAAAATCCGCCAGGGTGACTGAGACCGGGAAACCGCCTTAAAGGGCCGGGGGCCTGTAAAGACTATACACTGATATGGGCGATCACAGATTGATGAAGAAAACCACAAGGCCGGATGCCGGGACACGGAGAAACACGGAGGTTTTCTCGCCAATCCGGGCTTGTTCCTCTGTATCTCCGTGAAACTCCGTGAAAAACTCTGTGCAAACCGTGGTTAAATTTCCTCATATCTGTCCTCCTATCCGCCTTCTTATTTGAGCGTATTCAAGGCCCTTGGGCCCTTGGAGAAACTTGCTATTTCTTTATAATTAAATATCTACGGCTTATGTGGTTTCATTTCAGGACGGCGGTTTTGAAACTGTCCCAATTTATTTTGATGGCTTTGTCTCTTTTGGTCAGCTTTCCTGGGTCCGGGATTTCCGCCCAGGAGGCGGGCAGGAGGCCCGCCCTTGGGGAAAGATGGTATGTCTCCAACGCCGGGGGCATGGCTCTGGAGCCCGCCTCTTCCCGCCTTGCGGCCCTGGGGAACAAGTACAGCCTGATGGTTGGCCGGGCGGCTCCGGGGGACCTTCCCGAGCTTCTGCGGGAATATTACCAGCCTCTCTGGGCCATTGAAGTCCGGGTTCTTTACACCGAAGGGGCCGAATCCCGGCGGCAGTGGATCTTTCTGGACACGGCTCAGTCAACCCGGATGGTAGCCGTATTTGTTGAACCCTCCGCCCCGGAGGGTGAGGGTACGGCGGAGGAAAGGGGAGAAGAGGAAGGGGGAGAGACCGAAATAAGAAACCCCGCAGGTTTTGTTGAACTGTACGACAGGGAAGGGTTTCTTTCCGAAGAAAGGCGGTTTCAGGGCGATGGGGAAGAGGTAAGGGTAAAGTACTTTTACAGCCGGCAGATCCTGATCCGGGCGGAAACGACACTGAAATCCCCGCCGGATTTGGAAACCGGCGAACCACCCGGCGGGGAAGATCCGGGGCAGCCTGTGGCGGAAAGAGATGCCGGGCCCGAGGAAGCCGTGGAGCCTCCGCCCGCGGCCCCGGCGGATTCCGGCCCTGCCGGCGCCCCTCCGGTGGAACGGCTGGTCTCCACCGATTATTACCGGTACAGCCGATCGGGTTCCCTGCGGGCCGTTGAGCGGGTGTACCACGAGCCCCCGGAGAAGGCCATGGCCCGCGTCCGGTTTCCCTACCGGGTTCTTGATTCGGTCTCTGAAAAAGAATTTGTAAACCCCACCCTGGCCTACGGCAGCGAATTTCTTTCGGATATATTCGTGAATTCGGTTCACCGGGTTGTGTATAATACTGACCTGCGGGGCCGGATACTGTCGGAAACCCGGATGGACAGTGACGGCCAGGTAGTGGGGGAGCTAAGCAACGTTTGGGCGGGGGATCGGCTGGCCCAGGTGATATGGAAAGCCGGAGAAGAGGAGCGGCGTGTGGAATACGGTTACAACGCTGACGGCGACCGGATGGAAGAGCGGAACTACCGGCAGGGAAATCTTGAGCGGGTTGTCAAGATGGAAGGCGATATCGAAGTGGAAGAACTCTATATGAACGGGCAGCCCATACTCAGGGCCCGCTGGGAAAAGGGCAGGAAAATTTCCGAGGAACGGATACGCTCCCCGAATTCCGGGAGGGCCCCGTGATCCCGCGCTTTCCCGGTTTTTCGCCCTGGATAGGGTTTGTGGCTTCCCGCTATGTGCGCCGGGGCCGCCGGAATTCCCCTTCACCGGTTCTGGCCGTCCTGGGTATCGCCACAGGGGTACTGGCCCTCATCGTGATACTGGCGGTGATGAACGGGTTCCAACTTGGCTTCATCGAAAGCATTGTCGAAATATCCTCCTACCACCTGCGGGCGGAAAAGTTCCCCCCCGAAAAGACCGGCCTTCTGGAAGACCATCTGCGGGAGACGCCGGGTCTGGTGTCCGTGGTTCCCTTCCGGGAATTCCAGGGCCTGATCCGGGGCAGGCGCAATACCCAGCACGGGATCCTGGTTCGCTGCCTGCCCCCGGACGCGCTGGCCCGGGACCCGGCAATGGCGGCAAAACTTGAGATCGAGGCTGGCTCGTTCGATCTGGCCGGAACCGGTTCGATCCTGCTGGGCGCGGAACTGGCCAGATCCCTCCAACTGCGGCTGGGGGACAAGCTGACCCTGCTGTCCATTCCGGGACTCTTCAGGGTTTCCGATGGAGAAGCCGCCCCTGCCGGAGATTCAACCGGGGGTTCAGGAAATCAGGAGGCCGAAGATCCGGGCAGTGTGAAGGAATTCACCGTTACGGGCGTATTCCGTTCCGGGTTCTACGAGTACGATCTGGGCTGGGGCTTTATCAACCTGGAAGCGGGGCGGGAACTTGCGGGGGAAGGGCTGAGCCTGGGGATCAAACTCCGGGATCGCTGGCAGGACCGGGCCGCCCTTTCCATCATCGAAAGATCCCTTGCCGGCGGCGGTGGGGACTTTGGCGGCATTGTCTTCAGCGCCTGGCGGGACTACAACCGGGCCTTCTTCGGCGCCCTGCGCACAGAAAAACTGTTCATGTTTATCCTGGTGGGACTTATCTTTGTGGTGGTAGGGCTCAACATATTCCAGGC
>JAISWN010000365.1 GCA_031271075.1 Treponema sp. | reverse complement strand
GCGAAACTGTGCCGCAGGCTGTGGAGGCGGGAACCGGTTCCCAGGGAAAGGGTAAGGCGCCGGTAATTTTTCCAGATCCCCTTCCGGGAAAGCCGCCCGCCGCTTCCGGTGATAAACAGAGCCGGCCCTTTCCGCGACTTGGCAAGCAGGGGGCGGGCCTGGGCAAGGTAAAGCCTGAGCCAGTCCGCGGCCGCCGCGCCGAACACCACCAGCCGCTCCTTGTTCCCCTTTCCCCGCGCCCTGGCGGTGGAAGAAGGAAAGTCCAGATCCTTCAGGTTGAGGGACACGGCCTCCGAGACCCGCAGACCCGCGGAAAAGATCAGCTCGTAAATTGTCCGGTCCCGGATTCCCCGGGGGCTTTTGATGTCCACCGATGCGAGGATCTTCTCCACCGCCTCCCGGGGAAGGGTTTCGGGAAGCCGGAAGGGCCGGCGGGGGGCCTCGAGCAGGACGGCGGGATTATCCCCCCGGATCCTTTCGTCACAGAGAAACCGGAAAAACGACCTGAGAGCGGAGACGGCCTTGGCCGTGGAGCGGGGATCTATCCCTTCAAGGTTCCTGCGGTACTCAAGGTACCGGACCAAAGAAGGGGGATCCGCCGCCGCCGGGTCAAGCCCTTCCCTTTCCAGCCAGCCCAGAAAATTCCGGATCTCCAGGGCGTAGGTTTCCGCGGTCAGGCGGGAGCGGCGTTCCAGGGCAATCAGCCTTGAATAGTACTGGCGCAACAAATTTGAATTATCCACGGCCCTCTGCGTCTACCCTTCGTTTATCTTACCGGCAGGATTATTATCAGCCAGGTGGTTATATTTTCTGATGGCCGCGGGAATGTCCAGATCCTCCTCCTCGGAGTAGGCGCCCCGGGGCGGGAAACCCTGCTGCTTCGAGCCTCGCGAATAGCCGGTCCATACATCAATGGGAATAAAGTCCTCCCCACGGGATTTTCCCCCTTCCCCCGCGGCGGCGCCGGCCCGCTTGCCCTTCTCGGCCTGGAAGCCGGTAGCGATCACCGTTACCCGGATACTGTCACCCAGGTCGGGTACCTCGGTTACCCCGTGGATAATATGCACATCCGGATGCGCCTTGGCGCGGATGACGTTTACCACCTCGTCCAGTTCCACCAGGGAAAGATCCTCCCCCCCGGCCACGTTCACCAGGAGCTTGGTCGCCCCCTCGATACTGGTCTCCTCAAGGAGCGGGTTGTCGATGGCTTTATTGGCGGCGTCCTTCGCCCGGTTTTCCCCGCTTCCCAGGCCGATACCCATAAGGGCGTCTCCCTGGTCTTTCATAGTGGATTCCACATCGGCAAAATCAATATTAATAAGCCCGGTCTGGGTGATAAGGTCGGAAATACCCTGCACAGCCTGGCGGAGCACGTCGTCGGCCATCAGGTAGGCCTGCTTTAAGGGTGTCGTCCGCTCCACCATGCCCATAAGCTGCTGGTTCGGGATGACGATCAGGGTGTCCACCACTTCCCGCAGCTTCCGTATCCCCCCCTCGGCAATCTCCATCTTGGCGGGCCCCTCATAGCTAAAAGGCTTGGTTACCACCCCCACGGTAAGGGCCCCTTCTTCCCTGGCTATTTTGGCAATAATCGGCGCGGAACCGGTGCCTGTTCCCCCGCCCATTCCGGCGGTAACGAACACCATATCGGCCCCTTTTACATGCTCCCGGATAAGATCCAGATCCTCATTGGCGGCCTTTTCGCCTTTCTCGGGGAGGCCGCCGGCCCCCCTGCCGCCGGTAAGCTTGGAACCGATCTGCAGCTTTATCGCCGCTCTGCTTTTTTTAAGCAGATCCTGCAGATCCGTGTTGACCGCGATAAATTCAACACCCTCCAAGCCGCAATCTATCATGCGGTTCACCGCGTTGCAGCCGCCCCCGCCCCCGCCGATAACCTTGATCAGCGCAGAAGCCGGCAGGGCCGGTCCGTCATTCTTTAACACAATGTTCATACTCCCCTCCAATTTATTTTATATTGCCGCATCAATACCAATGCGGACGCAACATTATTAAAAAAATTCTTTCCCCAGCCAGTCCCTGATTGCCTGCACAATATTCGGCGGGCCTTTTTCCCGGACCCGCCCTTCCCCATTCCGTTCCGGCCCCTCTTTTGCCTGCCGATCAAAACCCTCCATCACCAATCCTATCGCCGTGGAGTACACCGGGCTCCGGTATGCTTCCACGAGGCCGCCGCTTAATACTCCGCCCGGTATGGGCGAACCGACCCTTACGGGCATCTTAAAAATCCGGGATGCAAGTTCCGTGGCGCCTAAAAGCTGCGCGCCGCCGCCGGTCAGTACGATTCCCGCGCCCAGGGGCCGGGACAGGGCGATCTTGTCCAGCTTCTCCTTCACCATTTTGAAAATCTCTTCCATCCGGGGCTGGATAATGGCAAGGATCTGGGAACGGGGGATAGGTATGGGCGCCCTTCCCCCGACTCCGGGGACAATAATATCATCATCACTTTCGTCCATGCCCTCAAGGCAGGAACCGGACTCAATTTTTATCCGTTCTGCGGTCTCGAAAGAGATGTTCTTGATGATCGAAATATCCCCGGTTACCTGAGATCCCCCCGCAGGAATGGTAACTATGGAATAGGGGGCGCCGTCACAGTAAACCAGCATTTCTGTAGTTCCCCCGCCGATATCAACAAGAGCCGTTCCCAGATCCCTTTCCTCGCCGGTAAGCGCCGCCCTGCCGGCCGCCAGGGGCTGGAGGATCAGATCGTTGACATAGTAACCGGCCCGGTTGACGCATTTGATCAGGTTTTGCGCGCTGGTAACCGAGCAGGTAATGATGTGAACCTCCGCCTCAAGCCGCACCCCGATCATATCCAGAGGATCCTTGATGCCCTTGTGGTCATCCACAATGTAACTCTGGGGGATAACCTCCAGTACCTGGCGATCCATGGGGATCACCACCGCCCGGGCCGCCTCCAGTACACGGGCAATATCGCCGCCCCCTATCTCCCGGAGTTCCCGGTCTTTGCCGGTAACCGCCACCACTCCCCGGGAATTTATCCCGTCAATATGGCTGCCCCCGATGCCGGTCCAGCAGGAATTCACATCCCGGCCGCTCATCATCTGGGCGGCTTCAACAGCCTCTCTTACAGCCCGAAGCGTCGCCTCTATGTTAACCACTACCCCTTTTCTCATTCCCCCGGAGGGGCAGAGCCCTACGCCGGTGATTTCAATAGTTCCAGTTTCACTGCGCTCGCCGATTGCCGCGCAGACTTTAGTCGAACCTATATCGAGGCCGACTACCAAACCGTCATCTGCCAGAAGGGGCCTCCTTTTCCTTGTACGACGCGGTCTCTGCCCTAAAATCTATCTCTTCAATTTCAGAGTGTTTTGAGGCAAACACATCGAGCATTAACATTACATAACGAAGACTTGCCTCGTTAAGATCCTGCTCAAGCCGTATCCTTACCGGATTATGAACGGGATACAAGACAAGATCGAATCCGTCAAAGGCCTTCCGGTTTATCCGGATCTCCGAAATCGCCGCAAGCAACTCCGGCGAAACATCCCTTATGGCTTCAAGCCTGGACAAGAGGGGGCCAAAAAGGGCGGGAAGCCTCGTGCCCAGGGAAGGATTTTCAAAAACAAGGCCCGAAATAACCGGCAACTGGGGCAGATCCCGGAACATTTCATCGTTTCCCCTCCCGATCTTAAATACCAGGCCGGTCCGGTCAAAATATACCGGGGTAAGCCTTCCATCCAGCCGGGCCAGGGACATCCCCGCCGCGCTCCGGGGGATCAGCACAATCTTTACCGCATTGGGGAAACGCTTAATCACCCTGGCGGATTCAACCTGGTAAAGATTCTCCAGAGACCGCTCCGCCTGGGCGGCATTGACCGAAACGTAGGAGGAACGTTCACCGATGCCCGCGGCGGCGAGGATCTCTTCCCGGCTCATGCCGGGAATGAGAAGGACTTCTATCTTTGTAAGGGGCATACAGGGGCTTACCGCCAAAAGCCAGACAAGTTCCAGTAACAGAATTGCCGTGGCGGCGATGATCAGGGCTTTAAGCCCCTTCTCCACCCCCGATCCGGCGCCCCGGCCGGTTTCAACGGGACGCGGCCCCGGGCTGCCGGTATTGCCGGATCTTTGACCGGTCACGGGAGATCTAACACGGACAGATTCACCGGACATTCGTGTCCTCCCCGGCCTTAACCCGGAACTCTTCGCCAATATCCTGACGGAACAGCGGCTGACGCCGGATCTCCCGGGCGTACTGCCTGAGATTTTCCTCCTGGTCCGGGGCGTGGCTCCGGCGCGAGACATTTACCACCAGCCCCGCCATCCCCAGGGTAGTGAGCAGGGAAGATCCGCCGTGGGAAAAGAAGGGAAGCGGTATCCCCGTGGCGGGAAGGGAGCCTGAGACCACCGCCACGTTCAGCAAAGCCTGGGATACGATCATGGTCACGAGGCCGTAGGCCAGAAGCCGCCGGTAAGCCGTAGGCGCCCGGCAGCCCGCCCGGTAACCCTGCCAGGCAAAGAAGGCGAACAGGGCAAAGAGGAGGACCACCCCGATAAAACCCGATTCCTCGGCAAAGGCGGAAAAAATAAAATCCGAATGAACCTCGGGAACACTGGCGATTTTCCGCGTCCCCTGGCCGATGCCCTTTCCCAGGATGCCTCCGGACATGATGGTAAGGAGGCTGGAACGAACCTGATATCCCGCGCCCTGGGGTTCCCAGTTGGGCCAAAAAAAACTGATCACCCTCCGCAGACGGTGTTCCTTGGTAAGGATCATAAGGCTCGTCAGGGGGAGCATCATAACTACCGCGATAAAAAAGTAACGCAGTTTTACTCCCGCCAGAAAAAAGATCAACAGGGCGTTTACCGCTATAAACACGGCGGTAGATAAATTATTCTGCCGGTAGATAATGAGAAAAAAAAGGGCGGTTATTACGATGGGCGGCAGCACCCCGGAGGTGAAAAAACCGATATTGTTCTGCTTTTTATCAAAGATGTGGGCCAGATACAGAGGCAGCGTCAGTTTTACTAATTCTGAAGGCTGGTATTCAATAGAACCTATTCCGATCCAGCGGCTGGCGCCGTTTTTGGTCACCCCGATTCCGGGGAAAAAGGGAAGGATGCAGAGGATAAGTGTGCCTATCACCATGGGGAGCATGATTTTTCGCAGCAGTTCCAGTTTTATCCGGGAAGCGGCAAAAAAAAGGATCAGTCCCGCAAGGGCCGGCCTTAACTGCCGGGAAATGTAGTATAGGCCATCCCCTTTGGAAATAAGCCCAAAGCCGTAGGAGGCGGAATAGAGGATCGCCAGCCCAAGCCCGGTAAGGAGAAAGATGCTGGCAATAAGGGTCTGGTTTCCCCGGGGACGGTATTCAGGTATTTCGGCTTCGAACTGGTACATCCTCCCCCCTATTGTATCTTCAGAGTTGATAAGGCTATTATAGCAAAAAGCCCGCCCAATATCCAGAAGCGGATAACAACTTTAGTTTCCGCCCAGCCGGATAATTCGCAGTGATGATGCAGGGGACTCATTTTGAACACCCTTTTTTTCCTCAGCTTGTACGACACAACCTGGATTATTACAGAAGCTATCTCCAGCACAAAGACTCCACCGATGATCAGAAGTAGTATTTCTTTTTTTATAATAAGAGAGATAGTAGCGATAAGCCCTCCCAGGGAAAGACTTCCTACGTCTCCCATAAACAGCTCCGCGGGGTGGGCGTTAAACCACAGAAATCCTATACATGCCCCCACGGCGGCCAGGCAGAGCACGGTAAGTTCCCCCGCGCCGGGGAAGTAGGGGATCCCCAGGTAGGAGGAATAGTCCGC
>JAISWN010000364.1 GCA_031271075.1 Treponema sp. | reverse complement strand
CTCCTGCAGCTTCCCCACGCTTATTACCGGAAACTGGTTCCCGGCCTTCCCGAGCCGGGCGCTTACGGCGCGGGCCTGGCCTTTTTCCCCCGGGACAGGGAGCTTCAGGCCCTGGTAGGGGAGGCCATTGAGGGCCTTGCCCGTTCCCTGGATCTTTCGGTACTGGCCTTGCGGGATGTTCCCACCGATTCGGGAAACATCGGCCTTATGGCAAAATCGGTGGAACCGGCGGTAAAGCAGCTCTTCCTGGCCCCGAAAAGCGGGAAATTTACCGTTCCGGAAGCCGGTTTTCGGGGAGATCCGGTCTCGGATCTGGAACTCCGCCTCTATGTTTTCCGCAAAAAACTGGAAAAGACCCTCCGGGGGAATGAAAAAATGCGGAAAGCAGGGGCGGAATGTTACTTTCCCTCCCTTTCCTCCCGGATCATTGTGTACAAGGGCATGCTCATGCCCACCCAGCTCCGGGATTACTATCCGGAACTGGTAAACGGGGAATTTGAAACCGCGGTGGCCCTGGTACATTCCCGGTTTTCCACCAACACCTTCCCCGAATGGCCCCTGGCCCAGCCCTTCCGCTGGATAGCCCACAACGGGGAGATCAACACCATCAAGGGGAACCGCTTCTGGATGAGCGCCCGGGAGGCCCTTTTCGGCCAGGGGGATCTTGTTTCCCCCACTTTGAAGGAGGCCCTGAAAGAGATCCTCCCGGTGATCGAGCCTGGCCGGAGCGACTCGGCGAGCTTTGACAACGCCCTGGAACTGCTGGTTATGTCCGGCCGCAGCCTGCCCCACGCGCTGATGATGCTCATCCCCGAATCCTGGAACGAAAAGAACCCCATCCCCGAAGATCTGAAAGGCTTTTACGAGTACCACGCGGGGATGATTGAGCCCTGGGACGGCCCCGCCTCCATGGTATTCTGCGACGGCCGCTATGTGGGGGGCACCCTGGATCGGAACGGTCTCCGGCCTTCCCGCTACACCATAACCAAAAACGATCTCATCGTCATGGGTTCCGAGACCGGAGTCCAGGACTTTAGGCCCCAGGAGGTGGCCCATAAGGGGCGGCTTATGCCGGGGAAACTGCTCCTGGTGGATCTGAAAGAGGGGAGGATCATCCCCGACTGGGAGGCCAAAAGGGATGTGTACCAGCGCAGGCCCTACGCCGAATGGGTGGGCCGCCAGGGGCTTACCCTCAGACAGGAGCTGGACGAGGAGCCGGAGGAGGCCATGCCGGCCGGCCTTCCCCCATCCCCCAAAGGCGCCGTTTTCGGCGATCCCCGGATCAAAACCGGGGAGGCCCTGCTCTTCATGGAGAACTCCTTCGGCTACAGCCGGGAAGACCGGGATCGGCTTCTGTCCGTTATGGCGAGAACCGGCCAGGAGCCTACCAGTTCCATGGGAACCGATACCCCCCTGGCGGTGTTCAGCGCCAAGAGCCAGCGGGTCTACGCCTACTTCAAACAGGTCTTCGCCCAGGTAACCAACCCCCCCATCGACTCGATCCGGGAGGATCTGGTGATGACCCTGACCAGTTTTGTGGGGCCCCAGAGGAACCTGCTGGCCGAGACCGAGGAACACTGCCGCCGGATCAAGGTGCTGCACCCCATCATGAGCCCCGCGGATTTGGAAACCCTTAAAGCCCTGCGGCCCGATACCTTTAAGTCCCGTACCCTGGACGCGGTTTTTAGCGAAGGGGAGAGTACAAGCCAGGGAACGGAGAGCGGGAAGCCCTGCGCCTTGGAAGCGGCCCTGGATCGGCTGGTTGACGAGGCCGCCGGGGCGGTGGAGGAAGGGCTGAGCCTCCTGGTCCTCTCGGATCGCAAGGCCCTGAAGGCGGAGGCGGGTTTGGCGGCCGTTCCCGCCCTCCTTGCCGTGGGGGCGGTACACCACGGCCTTATCAAGCGGGGCCTGCGGATGAAGGCTTCCCTGATCGTCGAAAGCGCCGAACCCAGGGAGATTATGCATTTTGCCCTGCTCTTCGGTTACGGCGCCGACCTGATCGTTCCCTACGGGGCCCTGGCGGCCATAGCGGCGATCTGCCGGGGGCCTGAGGCCGGGGAAACCGGGGACTTTGCCCATGCCATGAAGAACTACCTCAAAGGCATGGGAAAGGCGGTCCTCAAGGTGATGTCCAAGATGGGAACCAGCACCCTCCGTTCATACCGGGGCGCCCAGATCTTTGAGGCCCTGGGGCTGGGGGAAGGGGTGATAGAAAAGTGCTTCCGGGGAACCCTGAGCCGTATAGGCGGCGCGGGCTTTGCCGAGTTGGAGGCGGAGGCCCTGGGCCATTACCGGGCCGCCAAAGAAGCCCTGCGCCGGGGGGATGATCCGGCGATTTCCGCCTACCTTCTGGAAGGGGCCGGGCAGTACAGTTGGCGGAAGACCGGGGAGCGCCACGCCTGGAACCCCGATACCATCCACCTTTTGCAGTGGGCTGCCCGCACCGGCGACTACGGCAAGTTCAAGCGGTTTTCAGAACTTTCCGACCAGCTTAACCGGAGCCCCCATGTTATCCGGGGCCTTTTGGACTTCGCCGCTCCCGGCACGGTAAAAGACGCCCCCGGAAGCCCCATCCCCCTGGAGGAAGTGGAAAGCGCCGGGGAGATCATGAAGCGCTTTACCACCGGGGCCATGTCCTTCGGCTCAATTTCGAAAGAGGCCCACGAGACCATAGCGGAAGCCCTCAACTCGATTGAGGGCCGCTCCAATTCCGGGGAGGGCGGGGAGGATGCGGAGCGCTTCCCGGTACTGCCCGGTGGCCGCTGGCTCAGAAGCGCCATCAAGCAGGTTGCCTCGGGCCGTTTTGGGGTTACCAGTGAATACCTGGCAAACGCCGTGGAACTCCAGATCAAGATAGCCCAGGGGGCCAAGCCCGGCGAGGGGGGCCAGCTTCCCGGCGGTAAGGTGGCGGCTCCTATCGCCAGAACCCGCCATTCAACCCCGGGGGTTACCCTGATAAGCCCGCCTCCCCATCACGACATTTACTCCATCGAAGACCTGGCGGAACTGATATTCGATCTGAAAAATTCCAACTCCCAGGCCCGAATCAGCGTCAAGCTGGTGTCGGAAAGCGGGGTGGGCACCATTGCCGCGGGAGTTGCCAAGGCCCACGCGGACAATATCCTTATCTCCGGCTACGACGGGGGCACCGGGGCAAGCCCCCAGTCAAGCATCCGCCACGCGGGGCTTCCCTGGGAGCTGGGGCTTGCGGAAACCCACCAGGTGCTGGTGCGGAACGGCCTCCGGGGCCGGGTGCGGCTCCAGACCGACGGCCAGTTGAAAACCGGCAGGGACATCGTCATCGCCGGGATGCTGGGGGCGGAGGAATTCGGTTTCGGCACATCCACCCTTATCGTCCTGGGCTGTGTGATGATGCGGAAGTGCCACGAGAACACCTGCCCCATGGGGGTCGCCACCCAGGATCCGGAACTGCGGAAGCGTTTTTCCGGCAAGGCGGCCCACCTTATCAACTTTTTCCGGTTCATCGCCGAGGAGGCGCGGGAGATAATGGCATCCCTGGGCTTCAGGCGTTTCGACGAGCTTGTCGGCCGGGCGGATCTGCTGGTTCAGCGGAAAATCAACCCGGAAGATTCGGCAAATTTTGCCGTGGAAAACCTTGCCGGCGGACAGGGGCTTCTCCCCGGCCCGGCGCTTGCCCTGCGTAAGGCCGCCGGGGTGGATCTTTCGGCCCTTCTCTACAAGGCCGAAGGCCCCGCCCATATTCCCGGCGGGGACGCGCTGCGCTGCGTCCAGAACCAGATCCACAAGATAGAGGGTATCCTTGACCGGGTTCTCATTGACAAGTGTCTCGCCGCCCTGGATCGGAAGATCCCCGCTGCCTTTGCCCTGCCGGTCAAAAACACCGACCGGGCGGTGGGGGCCATGCTTTCCTACGAGGTAAGCCGGCGTTTCGGCGGCCAGGGGCTGCCCGAAAATTTTGTTACCGTGGACTTTACCGGCTCGGCGGGGCAGAGCTTCGGGGCCTTCCTCGCCAAAGGGATCACCTTCCGTCTGGCGGGGGATACCAACGACTACCTGGGCAAGGGCCTTTCCGGCGGCCGTATTGTGGTGGCTCCCCCGGAAGGCTCCACCTTCGACACGGAGAAGAACATCATCGTGGGCAACACGGTGCTGTACGGGGCCACGTCGGGGGAGCTTTACGTTGCCGGGGTGGCCGGGGAACGTTTCTGCGTGCGGAATTCGGGCGCCCTGGCGGTGGTGGAGGGCGCGGGGGATCACTGCGCCGAGTACATGACCGGCGGCCGCCTGGTGGTGCTGGGGCCTGTGGGCCGGAACTTTGCCGCCGGTATGTCCGGGGGCATCGCCTACGTGTTTAACATCAACGGAAACTTCGAGTTCTTCCTCAACCGGGGCATGGTGGAGCTTTCCGGCTTCGACAATACGGCGGATGAGAATTTCGTTAAAGAGATGATACAGAAGCATATCTATTGGACCGCTTCGGCCTATGCCCAGACTATACTGGACAACTGGGTGGAAAACCGTACCAGGTTCGTCAAGGTGCTGCCGGTAGAGTACAAACTGGCCCTGGACAAGATGCGGATCGCTGAACTGGATCAGAAGGTCTACGAAATCCGGCGGCGCCAGGACATCGCGGTGGGAGTGTAAGATGGGAAAACCCGGAGCGTTTTTAACGGTTAAGCGGCAGGTGGCGGGTTACCGCCCGGTTGAGGAACGGATCAACGACTACAGCGAAGTGGAACTCCGGCTTCCCGACAGGGAACGGATGGAGCAGGCTTCCCGCTGCATGGACTGCGGGGTGCCCTTCTGCCACTGGGCCTGCCCGGTGGGCAATACCATGCCCGAATGGCAGGATCGGCTCTACCGGGGCGACTGGGCGGGGGCCTGGGCCATACTTCAGGACACCACCCCCTTTCCGGAATTTACCGGTCGGGTCTGTCCCGCCCTCTGCGAGGCTTCCTGCGTCCTGGGGGCTAACGACGATCCGGTAACCGTCAGGCAGAACGAGCTTGCGGTAATCGAGAAGGCTTTCAGCCTGGGCCTGGTGAACCCCCTGCCGCCGAAAAGGCGGAACGGCAGGAAGGTGGCGGTGGTGGGGGCCGGCCCTGCCGGGCTCTCCGCCGCCTGGTACCTCAACCGGGCCGGTTTTTCCGTTACGGTCTACGAGGGGGATCGTAAGGTTGGCGGCTACCTCCGTTACGGCATTCCGGATTTCAAGCTGGACAAGGCTTTCATCGACCGGCGGGTAAGGATCATGGAGGAGGAGGGGGTGATCTTTAAAACCAGGGTCCGGATAGGCTCCGCCGCTTACGCCTTCGGCACCCTGGGAAAAGACGGGGAGCTTATCGATCCCAGGACCCTGGAATCCTCTTTCGATCTGGTACTCCTCACCATTGGCGCCAGGGACGCCCGGGATCTGAAAGTTCCTGGCCGGGAACTCTCCGGCATTGTCCAGGCTCTGGACTTCCTCAGCCTCCAGAACCGCGCCCTGGGAGGCGAGGAAACCGAGGGGATAGAACCCATTACCGCCTACGGCAAGCGGGTAGTGGTTATCGGCGGCGGCGACACCGGCTCCGACTGCGTTGGTACCGCCAACCGCCAGGGCGCCCGGAGCGTTACCCAGATAGAGGTGATGCCCAAACCCCCGGAACACCGGCCCGAATCGGCCCCCTGGCCCCTCTGGCCCACGGTACTCAAGACCTCAAGCTCCCATATAGAGGGAAGCGATCGGCTCTGGTCGGTCAACACCAGGGAGTTCAAGGGCAGAGACGGCAGGGTCGATTCAATCCGGGCCTGCAAGGTGGATTGGACCCAGGAGAAGGGCCGCCGGGTAATGAAAGAGACGCCGGATACGGACTTTGAAATCGCCGCCGATCTGGTACTCCTGGCCATGGGCTTTACCCACGTGGTACAGGGCGGGGTGGTGGCCGATCTGGGACTTGAGACCGATGAGCGGGGCAACATCAAGACCCGGGGAACCTTCCACACCAGCAAGCCCAAGGTTTGGGCCGCCGGGGACGCCAGGAACGGCGCGAGCCTCGTGGTCCGGGCCATGGCGGAAGGCCGGGCCGCCGCCGAGGCGATTGTGCGGAGTTTGTAGCCTGGGAGTTTGTGCGGCTTTGTTTCCCGGCGGGAAAACGCAAGGCTTGGCAGAGTGCAAGGGATAGAAGCGGAAATCCCGCAGATCCCCCACAGGGGGTCGAGGAATTGAAGCGGATAGCCCGGTTCCCGCCGTAGGTGGGAATGCGCCCAAATCCGCAAGTTTAATCGTGCCAGGATACTAGCCGCTGTCGATATAGGGGCTAGGCCCCGGATCATAGTCCAAGGCGGCTTATGGTGTTAACGCCCATTCTGTTAAGGTCTATTCTTACCCCCCTTCCCCCGTATCGCTTTGTAAACATTTCTTCGTAAGCGCCTTTAAACCCACAGACGATCTCAAAGCCCATGGTTTTGTAATTCCTATTGAAGGAATATGCCGGGGGATTGTATTAAAATGGGAAATGAGGTTTACATTACTAAGAGGTCTTTTTTTATGTCCCAGGTTGGATGGCTTTGGTCTTACATGAAAGGGAAACGCGCCGGATTTCTGGTGGGAGTGTTTCTGTCGGGCATAACATCGGCGATGATTATCATCAATCCTATGTTGTCGCAAAAACTTATAGACGATGTAATAAGTCCGGGAAACACGAGGCCCCTGATTCCCCTGCTGGTGACGATGTTTATAGTCCAGGTAACCCGTCTAAGCCTGCGTTACATCATGCACAATGTGTTTCTTGAACCCATGAGTAATACGGCCATGACGGTACTGCGCCGGGATATGTTTGAGACGGTTCAGGGCCAGGATTACCGTTTCCTGCACCGTTTCCCCACCGGCAATCTGATGACCCGGATGACCCAGGATCTTGACCGGGTCCGTCATACGGTTTCCTGGGTTTCTTTTGCCTTTGTAGATTCGGTGGTTCTTTTTATCTGCGCTTTCATCTTTCTTTTGTTTGTAAACTGGGAGCTGGCCCTCTGTCTTACGGCGCTTACCCCCCTTATCCTTTTCGTGAGCTACCGCTTTATAAAGATCATCCGGCCCCGGTTCATGCTCCTCAGACAGAAGCTGACCAGCCTGGGAACGGTGGTAACCGAAAACATCGACGGCAACCGGGTGGTCAAGGCCTTTGCCCGGGAAAACTACGAAATTGGAAACTTTGAAAAGCACAACGCCGAATTCAGGGATGTAAGCTGCGGCAACGCCCTTATTGCCGCCCGGTACCAGCCGATCCTGGAATTGCTGAGCAACCTGCTGATCATTATCACCCTGGTAGTGGGGGGGCTCTTTCTGATCCGGGGCCGCATGACCGGGGGCCAGTACCTGGCCTTTTCTTCCCTCACCTGGGCCTTGGCAAACCCCCTGCGTATGCTGGCGGTTATTCTGGCGGATCTGCAGCGTTACAACGCCACGGCGGTGATGATTCGGGAAGTGCTGGAAGCCCCCAAGGGCTTTTCCGACGCCCCGAAAGCGGTGGAGCTTTCCGGCCGCCCCGCCGGGGGTATTGAGTTCCGGCAGGTGAATCTCAACATCGGCGGGAACACCATCCTTGAAGACATCAGCTTCAAAGCCGAACCGGGGGAAATTATCGGTATCCTGGGGAGTACCGGATCGGGGAAGACATCCTTGATTAACCTGCTTACCCACTTTTACGAACCCGATTCCGGGGAAGTGCTCCTGGACGGGACGAATGTGCGGAACTACACCTTTTCCTCCCTCAGACGGCACATAGGGCTCGCCATGCAGGATGTGTTCCTCTTTTCCGATTCGGTGAAGGGCAACATTGCCTACGGCCGGCCGGAACTTGACGAGGGCGCCATTATGAAACGGGCCGCCCAGGCCGACGCCCATAGTTTTATCAGCAAAATGGAGGAAGGCTACGAAACCCTGGTGGGAGAGCGGGGGGTCGGGCTTTCCGGCGGGCAGCGCCAGCGTATCGCCCTTGCCCGGGCCCTGGCGA
>JAISWN010000346.1 GCA_031271075.1 Treponema sp. | reverse complement strand
AACACGGAAAGAACTGCCCAAAACCGCATTGCCGCGGATATATTTTATTGACCGGCAGATAGCATCGGGAACCTACCCCAATTCCCGGACCCTCGCCGAAGCCTACGAGACAAGCGAATCGTCCATCAACCGGGACATCGACTTTATGCGGGTCATGCTGAACGCGCCGATTGTCTTTGACCACGCCCGTAACGGCTATTACTACGAGGAAAAAACTTGGCGCCTTTCTGCCGGTTACGCCACGGCGGAGGAAATGCTGGCCCTGGGGCTGGTGAAAAATCTCCTCATCCTCTATAAAAAAACGCCTCTCTATGAGACCGCCCGGCAACTGCTGGAAGTAATCGGCGCTCCCCTGGGCGCCGCAAAATCGGATACAAAGAACCCCGGCTGACACGAAGACCGCGTTGTCGTGCCCCGGCTTGCCGCGGCTCCCGTTGAAAACGATCTCTGGCAAATCGTTATAAAGGCCCTGCGGGACAACCGCGTCATCACCTTTGACTATACCGGCGCCTGGGACGAAGAGCCCCGCCCGCGCCGGGTTCATCCTTACCAGCTCCTCTTTGACGCCGGCGCATGGTTTCTCTCCGCCCGGGACGAAAACCGCGCCGCCCGCCGCATTTTTTCCCTTGCCCGCATGAAAAACGCCGCCGTCACCGCCGAAACCTTCAAGCTCCCAAAAGACTTTGATTACCGCAGCGAAACCGGCGATTCCTACTTCGGCGTTTTCAAAGGCGCGGAACGGAAACGTTACCGGGTCAACTTTTATGAGGAAGCCGTGGTCTGGGCCGAGGAACGCCGGTGGGCCGAAGACCAGCGGGTCGAGGAATTTATTGAAAACGGCAAAACCTGCGTCACCGTCGAGTTTTCAAGCAGCCAGCACGAAAAAGTTCTTGAATGGGCGCTGTCCCGGGGCGGCAACGCCCTTCCCCTGGAGCCGCCGGGACTTGTGGCGGATTGGCGGGAACACATCGAAACCATGGGGCAGAGAAGCAACGCGGCAAAGGACGCAAAAAAACCGGTAGTTTAGCGCCAGGCGACAAACCGGCCCCCCTATAATGCCATATAGACGAACGATTCCCCGAACCGGCCTGTTTTGCAGCGCGGTTTGGGCTCAGGTTTTTTTGTTCCGGGCCTGGATATCAAGAAGCTGGGTAATCTGGTTCATAATGAATTTCTGGTACTCGGGGGAAAGCTCCCGGTAAAGGCCGAGCAGCTTGGTGAAACCTTCGGCGGGGTCTTCGGTGAACATCTCCCCCTCGCCGTCCCTGAGCCAGCGGTCATTCACATTAAAGGAGGCAGAGACCAGTTTGACGATCCGGTCGTTGACCATGCGGGCGCCGATTTCCAAATCCGCAATATAGCCCTTGGATACGGAAATAACCGCCGCAAAGTTTGCCTGGGTGAGCTTGAGAACGCTGCGGATCTGCCTGATACGCTGATTCAGCGCATACAATCAAGCATTAATGATGTTTGGGAATTTCAGGGCAGATATCAAACGGGAGCTTGGCAATGCAGCAGGTGACGACGAATATGAATACCATCAATAAGTATGATGAGCAGGCTGCTCAATATATTCCCATGATGCAAAACAAACAGCGTGGCGCAATCGAAGGCTTGGTAAGCAGGATAACAGAGCATACCCATGCAAAGCCTCAGCGCAAACGTCTAATTGACGATTTCATCTTTTCGTCACTGCAGCCGGAATTTAGGCAAAAGATGACTGATATAAGTGAAAGCATTATTGCTACCCTGCGAGATACCCTCTATGCTGAATCGGAAGTAAAAATGAACCGGCTTCGTGAAGGTCTGGAAAACTTAAAACAGAAAAAGATTCTGAAAAAAATCTCTTTGATCATAAAATAGAGCTTTTTCAAAATTGCAGGAAGGCATTGGAGATTATAATATTAACAAGATCGAGAAAGAGGGGTTCGAAAAAGAAAAAAAATTAGCAGAGATCGAACAGGAACTGCAAAGTCTTGCTGAAAAGAAGACAATACTTGAAACACAGTTGAAAGATGTGAATAATTATATAAAAGAATTAGCATCTTTCTATATGAAACCATCATATAATGGACTTGTTTGAGAACCAACCGGGTTCTCGAACAAGTCTAATATAGAAACAGCTTCCGAAATTGGCACATTCCCGCTGCCGGAAAACAAGGGCAATGTGACGGCCTTGTATTACGCGCTTTATTTACCACAAAATCGCCCTTTGGGATTTAGAAAAACGATCCGTCATACGGATCTATTCGGGGCATAAGGATACGATAAACATGGTTGCCTTAGAGAAGAGGTGTTTCGACACGGACCATTACCCTTGAGGTTTTCCCGCTGCTTTGCCTGCGGGCTGTTCCCTTTTACCCGGCGGATCCCGGAGTGTTTTTCGATGTTGGTCAGGGCCTCCTGGCATGATCAGCGCAGCCGTCGCAGGAGGGAACGGAGTTCCGGGTTCGCGGCGCTTTCCTCCCGGGGGGGCTCTTTCGTTTTATCCTGGAGTATGAGTTCGTCCCCCGGCTCAATACGGTCGAAGAAGCCGTTCCTGGCAAGGGTTCCGGCCGCTACTTCCTCGTCGGCTTCGGTGATCGTAAAGGTTCCCACCACGTCCTCGGGGCTGTAGGCAAGGCCGATCCCCTCGTTCAGTACCCTGACCTGCCCCTTCTTTACCACGTCGAAGCTCTGTTCCGGTTTAAGGCCGTCAACCCTGCCCTTGTCGATGAGGCCCTGGGCCTGCCGCCGGAGGATAAGTTCCCCCCGGATGGGCAGGGAGGCGGCTAGCTGTTCCACTAGGCCCCGGACAGCATTTCTGAGCCGGTCGGGGCCGGTACGGTGGGCGGAGAAGCTCGCGGCGGGAGAACCGGTTCTGCCGACAAAGAGTTCCCCTTTTACCGAAATATCCCGATCGTTTTCCACTACCGAAACCATGAGGAAGTAATCCGCCCCCGCTTCCCGGGCGATACGGTAGGCCTGGGAGAAGGAAGGCTGCCGCGGCTCCAGTGCCATGGGGATCATGTTCCGGTCGTGGCTGAGGAATTCCCGTATCAGGGCCGCGGCCGTAAGCCCGCCGTCAGGGTGGAAAAAGCCGAACGGGGAGGCGGTGGAAAAAACCGCCACGTTCCAGTGGGGTCTGGCGGCCTCCACCGGATCGATCTGCCAGCGCCGGGGCAGGGTATTCGACAAAAGGGCGCCGTAGGCTTCTACCGCGTCGTTAAGGGTCCGGTCGGCCTGGCCCAGTTCCTGAAGGAAACGAAGCTCCTCCAGGTAACGGGAAGGGTAACCCTGGAGGCGGAGGATTTCCGCGTAGTCCCGCCGATCCCGGGCGTAGGGGTTAAGCCGGAGGCCCCGGCGGTATTCAAACAGGGCCTCCCCCGACAAGTTCCGGGAACGGTAGTCCCGGCCCCGGGCAAAATGCCAATTGGCCCAGCGCTGCCGCTGGGGATCTTCTATGGGGGTGGAGGAGATGAGGATATCTTCCAAATTCGCCCGGATAAACTCGTCCTCCCCGTTGACGGAAAGGGCCTCGGAAAAAATCCGGATCCCGTCGGCCCCGCGTCCCATCCGGACATGGGCGATGCCCTTGAGGTACCAGGCGGAGATATCCTCCCGGTTCCGGCCGATAAGGGTATCGGCAAGGCGTATCGTCTCCTCGTACTGGCCGGCACGGTAACGCAGGGAGGCCAGGAGGCTCAGGGCGGGGGCGTAGTCCGGCCGCCAGCGCAGGGTTTCCTCGGCGTAGCGGAGGGCTTCCCTGTTCCGGCCGGCCTGGGCGTCCAGGTAGGCGGCGTAGTAATAGACCCGGTAATCCTCCGGGTGCTGTTCCAGGGCCCGTTCAATGTAGGAACGGGCGTTCTCCCCGTCCCCCAGGGATCCCAGCACCAGGGCCAGGGAGATGAGGAGCCGGCGATCGTCGGGGTAGCGGCGCACCGCTTCCCGGAAACGCAGGGCCGCCTCGGCGTTCTGCCCCCGGGCCACTTCCATCTCCCCGGAGGCGAACAGGGCTTCCCGGTTGTAGGGTTCCCGGGAAAGGATGTCCCGGACAAGGGACTGGGCGGCGTCCAGGCGGCCCAGGGCAATGAGGGTGGAAACTTCCAGGTTGGCCGCCGACATATCCCCCCGGGCCAAGAGCCGGGCCTTCCGTACCCAGACCAGGGCCTCGTCAAATTCCTCCAGTTCGTAGTAACACTCCGCCAGGGCAATCGTCCCCTCCGCATGGGCGGGATTAAGGTTGAGGCACTCCATAAAGGCTTCCGCGGCGGTGTACCAGTCCTCCTCCAGCATGGCCGCCCGGCCCCGCTCGTACCAGGAGGCCGCGCCGGAGGGGCTTTGGGCTTCCGGCCCGGTACCGCAGAAAAAGGCGAAGAGGAGGAGAAACAGCCCCCCCGGAAGGAGCTTCCCTTTCATGAAGCCTCCTCTTTTTTCAGAATTATTTTAACCGAATTGATCTTGTGCCCGTCCATTTCCTGGATAATAAAGTTGTTCCCCTTGTACGCGGCCTTCTCGTAGCGAACCGGGATCTTGCCGAAGAGATCGAAAACAAACCCCCCCAGGGTATCGAAATCCTCCACCGGAAGTTCCAGGTCCAGTTCCTTTGACAGATCCTCCAGATTCACCCGGGCTTCGCAGAGCCAGGTTCCCTCCCCCAGTTTAAGGATATCCTCGGTTTCGTGGTCGAATTCGTCCTGTATGTCCCCCACTATTTCCTCGATGATATCTTCCATGCAGACGATCCCCGAAATCCCGCCGTACTCGTCCACTATTACGGCAATATGAACCTTGCGGCGCCGGAGTTCCCGCAGGAGGCGGTCGATATGCATGGAAACCGGCACGAAGAAGGGCTTGCGGAGCAGCTTCCTTACATCGAAGGGCTCCTCCTTCACCAGGGATCTGAGCACGTCCTTGACGTAGAGTATCCCTATCACCTTGTCGATGGTCTCCTCAAAGACCGGGAACCGGGAATGTTCGCTCTCGGCGATACGGGCCAGGAGGGCGTCCCGGGAATCGTTAACCGACAGGAACACCGTGTCGGTCCGGGGAACCATCACCTCCTTAACCGTGGTATCGGACAGCTCCACAATACCCAGGATCATCTCCTTCTTATCCGATTCCAGGGATCTGATGGTCTTTTGGTCAATCCGCAGGGGATCCTCCGCCCCTTTGCGGCCCGGTTGAGTGTTCCGGGCTTCCTGCCTGGCCGCCGAGGAACCTGTCTTTGAAGGGCCCGGTTTTTTGAATAACCGGGATATGCCGCCCCTTAGGCCTTCAAAAAAACCCGAATTAAAACCCGAACTCATACCTTTCCTTTGTTGGATGAAGAAGCTCCGCCGGCCACGCCGGGAAGAGGCAGAATACGCTCCCCCGACAGGGCTCCCAATATTTTTTCTTGCAGGAGGAGCATGGGCTCCGTTTCCCCATTGGTCCGGTGATCCATACCGTCCAAGTGCAGAATACCATGGATAAGGAGGCGGCGTAACTCCTCGTCCGGGGCTATGCCGAAAAAACGGGCGTTCTCCGCCCAGGTTTCCAGGGAAATTGCCATGTCCCCGCTCAGGTAACGCGGTTCCCCGTCCTCCCCCGCCAGGGTTTCCCCCATGGGGAAAGAGAGGATATCCGTGGGCTCATCCCGCTGCCGGTACCGGGCGTTCAGGCCGCGGATATAGGCGTCGTTACAGAAGAGCAACGATACGTCCCAACCGTCCCGGCCTATTTCATCGAGGATCTTCAGGATGAATTTTTCCGCCGCCCCCGCCCAGGCGGGTAAGGGGACCTCCCCGGCGCTGGTCTCGACCCGGTTCACCCCTGGCTCTCCCCCCCGGCGGAAGGCTGTTCCCTGGGAACCGGCTGTTCCCTGAGGACCGCCCCGTGTTCCCGGCTCAGGACATCCTTGTCCAGCTTGGGGTACTCGATACGGGAATGGTAATACCCGGCCAGCACCCGGACAAAGGCTTTTTTGATGGTTTCCAGATCCCGGAAGGTCAGTTCCGACTGGGCAAGCTGCCCGTGTTCGACTTTGGCGCTGAACAGTTCCTGGATGAATTTTTCCAGCTTGGAGGCGTTGGGCTTTTCCAGGGTCCGGGAGGCGGCCTCGCTTACATCGGCCAGCATCACCACCGCCGATTCCCGGGATCGGGGGGGGGTTCCGGGATAGCTGAAGTCTTCCACGTTCACCCCTGTCTTAGCCCCGGACTTGGCGCCCTCCTGCTTGAGGGCCTTGTTGTAAAACCAGGTGATCACCGAGTTGCCGTGGTGTTCGGAGATGATGTCAGTTACCGCCTGGGGAAGCCCCAGGGCCCGGCCTTTCTCCACCCCCAGTTTGACATGGCTGCGGATCACCGTGGCGGAAAGCCGGGGGGCAATACCGTCGTGCTTGTTGTAGACCGTCTGGTTTTCCACGAAGTAGTCCGGGTTATCCATCTTCCCAATGTCGTGGTAGTAGGCCCCTACCCTGGCCAGGAGGGAATTGGCCCCGATGTCCTGGCAGGCCGCCTCCGCCAGGTTGGCCACCATGATCGAATGGGTGTAGGTGCCCGGCGCGGCGGTAAAGAGCCGCCTTAGGATGGGGGAGTTGAGGTCCGAAAGCTCCGCAAGCCTGAAGGCGGTGGCGGCGTTGAGGAGGTGTTCCAGGGGGGGCAGCACCCCCAGAACCAGCATACCCGAGGCAAGGCCGTTAAAGGCGGCCCAGAAGATCAGGCTGGGGTAGACTCCGGGCCCCGCGTGGCGGGCCAGGAGGATGGCGAACATGACGGCGCTGTTTGCCCCGGCGATCAGGAGCCCCGCCTTAACCAGATCCATCCGCTTTTGCGCCCCCTCCAGGGAGCAGGAGGCTACCGCGCCGGAAACAAGGGCGAACAGAAAGGCCCAGGAGTCGAAGAAGCCGGAAACATAGGCGCCCAGGGGAAGGGCAATGGCGAAAAGCAGGGCCAGCCGGGGGGCCACGAGGATGGCGGGCAGCATAACCAGGAGGGCGCTGGGCAGCACCACCGAGAGGGGAAGGTACTCCAGGATAGCCATGTTTTTAAGCAGCGCCGTCCCGATAAAGTACAGGGCGCCCAGGGCTGAAAGGAGGTAAATTTCCTGATCCGAAAGGGTACGCCCCAGTACCGGCTCCCCCGAGAGGTGGGCCAGGATGGTAAAAATCAGGAAGAGGAGGAGGATCACGCTTATGGCGTCCCGGGGATCTCCGGGGGGATTGTTCAGGCCCAGGGCCCGCAGTTCCCGCATGTTCTCCTCGGTAATGACAAAGCCCTTTTTGATGATCCGTTTCCCCTTTTCTATCCCTTTGACCACCGGTTCCACCTGGGTCCGGGCCTCGGCCGCCCGCCGCAGGGTATCGGCGGGGGAGAAAAACACATTCTCCCGGATAAAGGGGTAGAGCAGATCCGCCGCAATCCGGTTAAAGGCGGAACGGCTGGAAAAATTCGCCGACTCCGCCTCCACCGCGGCGGCGATGTTTTCCCGGGTAACAATGTTCCGGTAGGAGATCCGTTCCCACTCGTTGCGGGAGTTGCTCTCGGTCAGAAGTTCCACCACATCCGGGTTGTACCACTCAAGCCCCTCACGGGGCAGGGAAAAGATCCCCCGGCCCAGGATGTTCCCCAGAACCGCCACCCCGTTTTCTCCGTAGGTCTCCCGGTCGGGATCGGCGTAGTAGGCGTCCAGCACGTGGTTGGGGAAGTCCACCGGGTACTCGGCCTGTATCCTCAGCTTGAAAGCCTCGGCGGAGACGCCTTCGCCGAAAAGAGCCCCGGTAAAACCGGCAAAATCCTTCCAGGCGGCTATGGCGTCTCCTTCCACGGCGGGGGAAAAACGGAATACCGCGGGAACCAGCCTTTCCTGGGCCTCAACGCGGAGTTTCGTGGCTTCCTCGTCCACGTAGGAAACATCGTCCTCCGCCAGCACGTCCCGGTCGGCCACCTGGCCGATCTCGAAATTCCAGAAATCCCCGCCGCCCTTCACGCTTCCCAGGCTGGTAAGGCAGATCAGGACGAAGGTCAGGGAACTCACGACAGCGGGAAGGGGGCGGAAACGGGGGAGCCGGACAAGAGACAGAAGGGCCCGGAACCTGCCGGTAATTGACTTTTCAGGATTTGGTTTCGCGTTCATAGGCCTCGATGATCTTTTTAACCAGGGGGTTTCGCACCACATCGGCGGTATGGAGGAAGCTGAAATGGATGCCCTCCACCCCGGAAAGCAGGGACGCCGCGTGGAGGAGCCCCGAATCGATCCGGCGGGGCAGATCGATCTGGGTTATGTCCCCGGTGATCACCGCCCGGGCCCCCTGCCCGATTCTGGTCAAAAACATCTTCATCTGTTCTTTGGTGGTATTCTGGGCTTCGTCCAGAACCACAACGCAGTCATTCAGGCTCCGCCCCCGCATATAGGCCAGGGGGGCTATCTCGATGGCCCTGGTCTCCTCCATCCGCCGGATCGTCTCGAAGGACACCAGGGACTCCATGGCGTCGTAGAGGGGTCTCAGGTAGGGGCTTATCTTCTGGGCAAGGTCGCCGGGGAGGAAACCCAGGTTCTCCCCCGCCTCCACCACCGGGCGGGTAAGCACCAGTTTCCGCATCTTCTTGGACAGCACCAGCCTGAGGGACTCGGCTATGGCCAAAAAGGTCTTGCCGGTTCCCGCCGGGCCGATGCCGAAACTGATATCGCAGGAACGCATCCCCAGGACATAGGCCGCCTGGTTACGGCTCCGGGGAAACACCCGGTTGAAACCCTGGGGAATCCGTATCACCGCATCGGCCATGCCCTCCGCCTGGACGGCGCCGTTCTCCCCCAGGGGGGCGGTTTCTTCCGGCAGGGCTTCCCCCGGATCCTTTCCGGCCTTACCAGGGAGGATAAAATTCCCCACCAGGGCTTTGACATACTCGGGGGAAGGATCATCCCCCTCCTTAACCGCGGCGATAAGATTATCAATCATACTTTTAAAGCGCCTGACCCCGGCCTCGCCGGCCCCTTCCAGGCGAATCTCGTTCCCCCGGGCGGCGATACGCCCCCCCAAGGAACCTTCGATAAGCCTGAGGTTTCCGTCGTTGGCGCCGCATACCCCGGACAACAGATCCCGGTCATCCAGCACAATGGTTATGCTATCCTCCAAATAAAACCCTCTTGAGCAAAAAGTCTATAACCCCCGGTTTTGCCTGTCAATGACGGGACAGCCGGGGGCCTTACTTCACCTTCCACTCGTCTTTCTCATAGTTCATCTCGGTCTTGATTTCGCTTATGGGTATCCATTGAACCGCGAAGGAAATTTCCGTGTCGAACTTGTAGTAGGGATCCCCGGAACTGGGCCTTTCGAGCTTCTGGGAAAGGGCGATACCCAGGGTGGCGTTCCAGTCTCCCAGGTGGTGGACCGCGTTGATGCCGAAGGACTTTAGCTTAAACCCGGAACTTTTCCGCTTCTCCTCATCGTCAAACCGGAAGGAATTCATCAGATCCAGGAAAAAGTTGTTCTGCTCCCCCTCGGGGAACTCTACGGGAAGCCCGAAACCGGGCAGATCCTTGAAGTACCGGTATATGTAGGGGTTTTCCGAGGTAACGGAAAGGGAAAGATCCAGAAAATTGCTGATCCCCAGGGTCAGGCCGCCTGAAAAATTCAGCCGGGAGTAGGTGTAACGCTGGAGATCGAAGGTCATGCTGGTGTTGACGTTCAGGGCGAGGGTAAGACGGTCTTTCCAGAAGCTGTTTTTCTTGGTTGTCTTTTGGAAGCCGAAAACCAGATCCCGGTGCTGGAGGCTTGGCTCCACTTGCTGTTGCTGTATCCAGCCGTCTGGTTGTTTGGAATCCACCGATCCCTGGTGGTTGAACTCGTAGGGGATCATCCTGACCGCCGTATAGACCACGGAAAAGCCCATGAAGGAAAAATTCGAGCTTATGGTGGTGTACTCCTTATCCTGGGAATCCAGAACCATGTACTGCTGAAAGGAACCGTAGTTCCCGAAACGGAGGGTCTCGGTAAAGTAGAAGGGCTCGGGTTTCCGGGTTTCCGGCTGGGCGGGGTTAAATATCCTCATGTGGGCGTTGGTCTCGCTGATCCATACCCGCAGGGTGGAATTCCCCTCAATGGTCGCCTCTTTGGGGGGAAGATCCGCGGTAAGGGTAAAATTCTGGGCTTTATCCATCACGTTGGCGGTGATATTGGTAACGAAGCGGTGGGAATTGAGGTAATCCTCGTCCCAGGCCCCGTACTGGATGTCCCAACTGGGGCTTTCCTCCCAGACGTCGGCGGCCTTGTCGCTGATGGACTCAGGATCAAAGACCGATTTTGCCAGGAGCCCGTTGAAAGAGTACTGAATGTTCGAATTCCCCCATACGGCGCTGCGGTACAGGGGCCGGAAGGTGGAGGAAAACTCGTAATTGGTGTTGAAGAAGGTGGCGTTTAGGGCCTGGAGCCGGGCGCTCCGTATTTTGTAGGGATCCGGTTTGCCGGCATCCGGGCTGCCCGAAGTTGAAGTTTGGGTAAATTCCTCCGCTTCCTTGTCCGTATAGCTGAAATCCTGCCAGGAAGCGGTGGTGATAAACCGGAAGCTGTTGGTATACATCCCCCCGTTGGGGTGGTTCAGGTTAAAACCCAGGCTGGAGTCCCCCCGGACCGTGGAAAGGATGGAGGAGACCTCGCTCCAGTCGATGTCTTCCGCTTCCGTCCAGTTCTCCTGGCTGGAACGGAACTGGAGTTCCGAAACGATAGCGGGGTTAAGCCGGTAATCGATGCTGAACTGGGGCCCCCCGGCCGGGGGTATCTCGAAGCGCTGGCTTAAAACGGGAGGGCTCAGGCCCCCAGTCCCGGCGGCGGCGGGCTTTTCCCCGGGGGCGAGCCAGGGGAGCCGGGGGACGCCGATACCCGCCAGGGGATCCTGCTCCTTCTCTTTCTCCGCATCCGCCTTAGGGGGCTGGCTGGAGGAACTTTTTTCCCCCAGGGTAAGGGGGGTGCCGGCTATGGCGAAGGTTACGGAGTAGAGGGTCAGTTTGTTGGGAAAGAAAAACTGCCGGTTCGGGGAATAGTCGTTATTCAGCTTGGTGTATTTTGTTGAAGACCTGGTGGCAAAGGAGACGGTACTGGAAAAACTGGACATGGAAAAACTGGACACGTAGGGGGCAAGGAAGGGAAGCTGGGGGCTCAGGGAACCGTTGAGCCGCCACTCGTAGGAACCCAGGGCCTGGGGATCGTTAGCCGGGTCTGTTTCCTCCACGTTCATCCCCTGCTGGACCATGTTTACCCAGTCCATTTCTTCCGAACGGTTCAAAAAATCCTTGTTCACAAAGGGATCGGCGTAGTAAGGGATGGCCCAGTTGAGAGAGCCGTTCCTGCCGCTGAGGGAACCGGTCATGTTGAAGCGGTAACGGAGGGGAAGATCCTCGGAAAAGAAATGGGAACTGTTCCAGTCGCTGGTTCCGTCGTACCGGGCGAAGGGGGTGTAGAAACTGTCGCCGGCCTTTCTGATATCCCTGGTTACCCCGAAACCGGCGGAAATATCGGTAACCCCGAATATCCCCTGCCGGGGCATGGAAAACTCGGTGCCGAAATAGGAGCCCAGGTTTGCGTAGATGTCGATAATGGCCTTGAGGCTCATCTCGTTTTCGTCCTGCCGTTTCTTGCCCGTGCTGCGCAGGAAGATCCCCTGCCGGGTTTTTTCCATGTTCGGGCCGCTTCCAAGAATCTTGGTTAGGGAACCGCCCGATCCCTCGGCGGCCTTGGGCCGGCCCATAATGTAGGTGGTGGTCTGTACAAAACTCCCCTCCCGGGAACGGTAACCGATCACCGGGTGGAATACCACTTCGTCGGCGGGGTAATAGAAAAAGGGGATGTAGAGAACCGGGATTTCCCCCACCTTGAGGACCGCGTTAAAAACCGCGAAATCTGAACCCGGCAGGAGCCACAGCTTTGTGGCGTTCAAGGACCAGTAGGATTCGGGATTCGACGCGTTGGTGATGGATGCTTCCCGGAGTACCGTCACCTCCTGATCGTTGCGGGAGATAACGGTGCCGGAAAAACGGTAGGCGGTTACGTCATCCTGGACGGAACGTTCCGAAATGCCCTCGGCAAATATGCTTTTCCAGTTGTCCAGGTTCACCGTTATGGTTTCCCCCGTAAAGGTCTCGATGGTCTCTCCCTCTTCCTTGACGTACTTTACCCCCCCCCTGGCGGTAATGATGTTCCTTGTACGGTTGTAGAGGAGGTCCTGGGCGGATATCCGGTGGGTGGCTTCCCCGTCTTTAAGGTTCACGATCACATCCCCCCGCAGCCGGGCGTAGTCTTCGTTTACCGCTTCGAGGGTAAAATATTCGGTGCTTTGGGACGATTCGATGATGATGATCCGCCGGTTGGGCTCCTCCGCGGGGGCGGGGATCCTATCCAGGGTGTAGTGGGCTCGGAGACGGGCGGCCAGATCCTCCCTGGTTCCCCCTTCCGAAAGCCCCAGGCTCCGGCACCAGGCGGCCAGTTCCGCAAGGGTACTGGTCTTGATGTCCAGGCCGATCCGGGATTCTTCCGCGCTCAGTTCCGCCGGGGCCTCTTCCCCGGCAGGGGCTTCGCCTTCGCCCCCGGTTCCGCCTTCCCCGGATTCAGCGGCCTCTTCACCGGCATCCCCGGTTCCGCCTTCCCCGGACTCAGCGGCCTCTTCACCGGCGCCGGCGGCGCCGGCAGCCTCCCCCCCGGCCGTGTCGGACGCGCCGGGAACTTCGGGAACTTCGGTCTCAGGGGCGTCGGGGCCGGCCTGGTCCGGCACGGGAAGGGCCGCGGGGGGGGGCGGGCTTTGGGGACTCTTCTCCTTCCCTCCTCCGGCCCGGAGAGCAGGGGAAAGCACGAAAAACAACAGGGTGAACAGAAATACCGTCTTTGGCAACAAACCGCTAACCCTGTTCATGCGCGCCGGGAGACCTTTCCCCGCTTAAGCTGGCGGTTCCGGTTCAGCATTTCCCTGATGTAGATACCCGTGTAGGATCTGTCGTGTTCCGCGACCTTTTCCGGGGTTCCGGTAACCAGGATCTCCCCGCCCCGGTCCCCGCCCTCCGGCCCCAGATCGATGATGTGATCCGCCTGGAGCAGCACATCCAGGTTGTGCTCGATCATCACCACCGTGTTCCCCTGATCAACCAGCCGCTGGATCACCTCCATAAGCTGCTTCACGTCGGCAAAGTGGAGCCCCGTGGTGGGTTCGTCCAGGATGTAGAAGGTCTTCCCGGTGGAGCGTTTGGAGAGTTCCAGGGCCAGCTTTACCCGCTGGGCTTCCCCGCCGGAAAGGGTCAGGGCGGACTGCCCCAACTTAACGTAGCCCAAGCCCACGGAAAGGAGGGTGTGCATCTTGCGGGCGATATGGGGGATGTGGCTGAAGAACTCCGTCCCCTCCTCGATGGTCATGTCCAGTACATCGGCAATATTCTTCCCCTTGTACCGGATCTCCAGGGTTTCCCGGTTGAACCGCTTCCCCTGGCACACGTCGCAGGTGATGTACACGTCCGGGAGGAAGTTCATCTCGATCTTGATGGTCCCGTCCCCCTCGCAGTTTTCGCATCTCCCCCCCCGGACGTTGAAGGAGAAGCGCCCGGGCTTGTAACCCCGCATCTTCGAGTCCGG